>JAVZLI010000023.1:0-9498 GCA_038883835.1 Thermoplasmataceae archaeon | reverse complement strand
GTGCTGTATAGGCTAAGAAATAAAACATACACAAAGTAAATGGTTGCGGTTGACTGTATTTTATCCAGCCCGTAATTGCCAAGTTCAAGCGGAAGAAGAATTACAAATCCAAATGCCAGGAATGATATGGATGAGAGGCAGAACGAAAAGAAAATGAGCCGCTTCAGGTAAAGATAGGCTGACCTGTGGGATTCAGACATCCTAGCAACAAATTTTGGTGAATCCTTCAGCGCCTGGTATCTCTGTTCAATGGCTATCAGGAGGCTGAGGTGCAGTGTTTTTCCTATATTCTCAGCTTTCATTCTCGCCCATTGCCCTAAGCACAGAATCCACTGAGGATGAGAGATTGTCGCTCTCAGTCATTCTCAGGAATATGTCTTCCAGATCTGCATCCTTAGTACCAGCCATTTCCCTGAGCCCTGACATGTCACCGCTTGCAACGATCCTTCCCTGGTAAAGTATCGATATCCTATCACACATTTGCTGAGCAACTTCCAGAATATGTGTGGACACAACGATTGACTTTCCCCTCCTGGCGAGTTCAGTGAGAATTTCTTTCAATATCCTGGATGATTTTGGATCGAGCCCGTTCATGCCCTCATCCATAACGATGACATCAGGATCATGTATAAGTGCCGAGATTATTGCCACCTTCTGTTTTGTCCCGAAGGATAACCCCCCTATGAAATCATTAACCTTGTCCCTTATGCCAAAGGCTTTACAAAGAGTATCTGTTCTCTGGGAAAGAACACGATGGTCCATCCCCCTAATGCTTCCAACGAAGGCAAGAAACTCAGCTGGGGTGAGGCTTTCATACAGAATCGGAGTTTCTGGAACATACCCAAGAATTTTCTTCACCTCATTGGGCGACTGACCAACGTCTATTCCCCTGACAGCCAACTGGCCAGCATCAAAAGGTATAATGCCAGCTATTGCCTTAAGAAGGGTAGTCTTACCAGAACCATTAGGGCCGATGACGCCGTATATGAGGCCTGATGGAATATCAAGAGTGATACCATTCAGCGCCACGACGTTTCCGTATCTTTTGAACAGATTTTTTATTTCAATGCTGCCGAGCAACACGCAAGCATTTTTATCTTCGTATTAACCTTATCCCGATGCGTTGTTGTTTCCATTTCAGATCACACTTATATGAAATATTATGTGGAATGCCTGACCAACAAGATAGGAAGCGAACGCCACCATAAGGGCAAGAAAAGAGGCTTTCGTGCTTTCCTTCAGTATTGGAATTCCCATTGAGATGGCAACAATTGCTGTGGCAAGACCCTGGCTCAGGCCGACCAGAATGACAGACAGGATTAGGGCTTCTACTCTCTGTAGAGCGAGGAATGGCAGAATAGGAATCACAGCACCAAGTATATAGGAGAGCCCAGTATTAACAGCAGATTTAGATGATTTTGACCTGATTTTCTCAACTTCTTCCTTTTTTTCATCTTCGTTGTGGAGTATGGATCTCTTGCGTATCTCAGCCAGATGGAAGAGTGTTTCTGAATTTCTTGATAGATAGGCACCAAGGCTCATGCTCATGGCACCACTGACTCCGACCACTATCCCGCCAAGAGCTATGAGAAAATGATCTGTTATAATGGCAGAAAGACCCGCAAGAGATGCAAGAACTTCGACCAGGCCATCGCTAATTCCGTAAATGAGCTCACGGTTTGTCTCAATATCCTCCCTTGTTCTATCTATGGTAGAGTCAAAAACGCTCTCATGTTCAACCTCATCTGATATTATGCCCTCCAGTTTTTGCTTAAATTCCACATCTTCATGACTCTCCTCCGCATATTTCCTGTATTCTGCAACAGTCTCTATTTCCCCATGTTCTAGGATCTTTACAGTAAGACCAACACCGAGGATTCTGCTGAAGAACAACAGAAACATTGTTTTGAGGCGCCTGGGGTGCACGCCGGAGGTTTCAACGCCCAACTTTTTTAGATCGTCTTCCCAGAAACTGGCATGTTTTTCCTCTATTGTTGACAGGCGGCGGAGGTTCTCACTGAGCCAGGTGTCATTGATCTTTTCAGAGAGCCTGACGTAGAAATCCCTGTCAGTAAGTTCATCCCTGTAGAATGCCAGTCTTTTCTTTATCTGGGATGGCTCAGCCATTTCCTCTCATATCACGATCATTTGTATAATTTTTATGTACGAAAATCGTAATTGGGTTTCGATTTTCATTGGAATAAATATATATTATTCCTTGTTATAATTATTTTGATCAAAATGCTGCAGGATGTTTCAAAACAAAATGATGAAAAAATGCAGGCTATCTCTATAAGAATTCCTCCGCCAGGCCCAAAAGCAAAAAAGGTAATAGAAGAGGACAGAACATATCTGGTAAAGTCCACAAAGTCTATTCCAATAGTTGCGAGGAGAGGGTATGGCAGCTTTGTTGAGGATGTAGACGGCAACGTCTACCTGGATTTCTCAACCGGCATAAGTGTGAACAATCTGGGACATATCCATCCAAAGGTTTACGATGCTGTCAGTTCACAGTTGACAAGGCTATGGCACTTTGCTGGTACTGATTTCTATTATCAGGAGCAGGTTGATGCAGCAAGATCACTCACTGAGGTTACTCCAGGACGATTCAGAAAGAAGGTATTCTTCTCCAACAGCGGCACTGAAGCAAACGAGGCTTCAATAAAGATTGCAAAGGCAGCTACCGGAAAGCAGCAGTTCATCAGCTTTATTGGCGGTTTTCACGGGAGATCCCAGGGATCACTTAGTCTTACTGCTTCAAAGGCAATCCAGAGAAAGGGCTTCTTCCCTTCAATGCCTGGTGTGGAACATGCTCCTTTCCCAAACCCATACAGAAATGCATTCGGGATTGACGGCTACGAGAACCCCGATGAACTTGAAAACCGCGTTCTGGACTACATTGAAAATTACATGATCAGGACTTACGTACCCCAGGATAACCTTGCTGCTTTCGTTGTAGAGCCAGTACAGGGGGAGGGGGGGTACATAGTTCCTCCAAAAAATTTCCACAGGAGACTGAGAAAGCTCGCAGATGATCTTGGGGTCCTTGTTATAGTTGACGAAGTTCAAACGGGTTTTGGAAGGACTGGGAAATTCTTCGCTTCAGAGCATTTTGGTGTTGAGCCCGAGATCATGAGCCTTGCGAAGGCCATTGCTGCTGGAATCCCAATGGGAGCATCTGTGGTGCATGAGAGGCTGGATTTCCCGGAGCAGAGCTTGCACTCAAATACATTTGGAGGCAACCCTCTGGCAAGTGCCGCCTGTGTTGCAACCATAAATACCATAAGAAGCGAACATTTGCTGGAAAATGCCACAGAGATGGGCAAATACTTCAGGAAGAGGCTGGATGAACTTTATGAAAAGTATGAATGCATAGGTGATGTTAGAGGCCTTGGACTGATGCTCGCAGTAGACTTTGTTAAGGACAGAAAGACACGCGAACCGGATTCGAAGCTTCGTGACAGGGTTGAGATGAGATCGTTCGAGACAGGTTTGATCCTTCTTTCAACCGGGCTCAGCGCCATCAGAATAATACCACCCCTCAATGTCACAAGGCGCGAAATTGATATGGGTGTCGATGTTTTAGACAAGGCTATAAAATCTTCGCTCTAAGCCACCTTGTTAAGGTAGTCCAGGAACCTCGAAAGCGGGGTTCCCTCTTCCCATTTTAGGAAATAATTCCCATTTTTTGTTTCTCCCACTTTGGCAAGCCTGTCGTATATCATCCGAAGGTTTCCCCAAGGGTTGGAAATCATTGCAAATAATTTCCATGGTTCGCCTTCTCCATTCTTAAGCCTTTAGGCATAGATGTAGAACAACCCAGCCCTTTCGCAAAGTTCCTTCAGCCTTCTTGCCTGATCCTGCCTCTGGCCCGAGGCATCCGTGAACTTTATCATGCTCTTTGCTGAGGATTTTACCTCTATTATCAAGGATATCCCATTCCTTATGGCGATAAGATCAGCCCCTAGCGATCCTGCAGACCTTGTAACAAAAAATGGCCTTGATACCAGCTGATTCATTGCATAGGCTGACCCAACATCGAGCCGCTTTGAAAATTTCTTAATGGCTTCCGCGTTGCCGGAAAGTATGTTGGAAAGTTCACGCTCGTACAGGCTTCCGTTCAAACCAACACAAAATGCCTTTTGTAAATTTATAACTTTTCTGGAATTTTGTATGTGACACCTCAGAATGCTGACAGTATATCCCTCGCAACGATCTCTGCTTCTCCCCTTTTAACCTTAATGCCAGATCTTTCGGCAGCGCTTTCGATGGTTGTCAGGGCTCTTACTATGTGAGACGGCTGCACCCACCCCATATGGCCTACCCTGAAATATCTGTCCCTTACCTCAGGATGTACCCCTGCAGCGAATTCTACCCCCATTTTCATAGATTCTGCCACTATTTTTTGTGGGGTACCTTGAGGCACCAAAACCCCGGACACAGTGTTGCTCCTGAATGGCTCCTCAGCCAATATCTCAAGCCCCATTGCATATATGCCCTTTCTGAAGGCTTCTGCACAATATCTATGCCTTTCAAAACGCCTTTCCTTGCCCTCCTCCATTATAAGCTGGAATGCCTTTTGCAGCGAAAGTATTGTTCCCACAGGTGGGGTGGCAAAGTAGCCTCCCCGGTATTCCATGAACCCCGCCATATTATCCTTCCAGTTCCTCAGGTCAAGATAGTAGCCGGAAATTGATTCTGCATCCAAACGTGCCATAGACCTGGATGATGCCACAAGAAGGCCAGCGCCTGCCTGAGCACCAATAGCCTTCTGGCTTGCTGTGACAAGTGCATCTATCTTTAGCCTCTCGGCATCAATGGGCTCGCCGCCCACACCTGCAACTCCATCAACTATGACGAGGTCCACAAGATTTCTGATCCTTGGCAATATTTCCTTCAGAGGCATTCTTACGCCAGTGCTTGTCTCAACCTGGGTGAGAGTGACGGCATCGTACTTCCCGTTTGACAGTTCTGTTTCAATCTGGGAAACGTCGACAGCCCTTCCTGCCTTAGCACGGAGGACCTTAAAATTTACCGGATACCTGGACAGTATGGCTTCCCATCTGTCACCGAAGACCCCGTTGCTGACAATGAGGACGTTTGAATCTCTGTGAAGGAACGAAACGCATGCCTCCATGGCAGAGGTCCCTCCTCCGGGAAGTATGAATGGGGAGTATTCCTTCCCTGCTCCAACGAGATCCATGAAGCCATGGAGAGAGTCCCCCATGGCCTCAACGAATTCCGGAGATGCAAAACCTACGCTTGTACGTGCCGCAGCAGAGTGCACGTAGTAATTGCTGACGGAAGGGCCGACATGCATGAGCAGCTTATCTGTCATGGTAAAGAAAATTCGGCAAAAAATAAAAGCTTGTTCCCTGGTCTTTTCCTTCAAAAGGGTGTTGTGAAAGGAGAATCATTTATTTCTTGAAATTGCTACAGTATGTGATGCATAAATTTGTCTACACACCTCCCCATCCAGAAAACACAAATCTGATGCAGTTCGGCCTTAGGAATTCACTTAAAACCTTAAGGGAAATTTATGATCGGGCAGACTCCGATCCTGACTGGTTTTGGCCAGCAATCATCAAAGACATTGGAATAGAGTTTTTCCATAATTACAGTGAACTGCGCCACACGGATGAGGGAATTCCATGGACAAAATGGTTTGTTGGTGGTACCATTAATATAACGTACAACTGCATCGAAAAACGTAAGAGCTCTGATAAACCTGCCCTGAAATTTGAGCTCGAGGATGGGCTCAGGGGCGCCCTATCATTCAAAGAACTCGACACACTTACCGGAAAACTCGCGGGATCTTTGAAAAAATACGGAATAGTGAAGGGTGACCGTGTCGGGATATACATGCCACCTTCCAGTGAGGCAGTGATCGCCCTATATGCAATAATGAGGGTTGGAGCGGTGGCTGTGCCAATGTTCTCAGGATACGGAAAGGATGCCGTTTCAACAAGAATAAAAGACGCAGATATGAAATTGCTATTCACAACATCATCATATTCACGGCGTGGAAAGAAAGTTGATATGTTATCTATTCCTGTTTCAGCTGGTTTTGATAATCTGGTTGTGCACTATAGGAACGGAGACCATGCCAAGTATCCTGACTTTTACACTTTTCTTGAATCCGGTGAGTACACACAGTCCGAGAAAACCTCTTCAGAAGATCCTGCAATAATACTTTACACATCCGGTACAACAGGAAAGCCCAAAGGGACTGTACATGTACATGGTGGGACCCTGGTGAATGTGGCAAAGGAGGTCAAGTACTACATGGACTGCAGACCTGATGACACTCTGTTCTGGATATCTGATCTGGGATGGATGATGGGGCCTTGGTCTGTGATAGGATCAAACGCACTTGGGGCGGCTTGCCTTCAGTATGAGGGTGCCGTTGATTACCCACATGATGAGCGCCTATGGCAAATTGTTGAAAACAACGATGTTACGCTTCTTGGCCTTTCTCCTACACTTGTGAGATCCCTAAAGTCAAGGGGATTGAGTGCACCCATGAAGGGAGTAAGGGCTTTCGGATCAACCGGGGAACCCTGGGATGATGAGTCATGGATGTGGCTTTTTGAAAAGATTGGAGAAGGCAAGGTACCAATATGCAATATTTCCGGAGGTACTGATATCATTGGTTGCTTCCTTGCTTCAACCCCGGCCCATAGCCTGATTCCTAAATGCTTGTATCGTGGCCTTGGAATGCAGGTCTCTGTCTATGACGATGCCGGCAATGAGGTTTTTGACCGCATAGGTTACCTCGTGTCTAGGGCGCACATCCCTTCAATGACAAGAGGCATTTGGAGACAGCCAGACAGGTACATATCAACTTACTGGTCACGGTTTCCAAACGTCTGGTTTCATGGGGACTGGGCTATGATGGACAGGGACGGCTACTTCTTTCTTTATGGCAGATCAGATGATGTGATAAAGGTAGCCGGGAAGAGGGTGGGACCAAACGAGGTTGAAAATCTTGTAATGCAGGTCAGTGGTGTCACGGAGAGTGCTGTCATAGGCATTCCAGATTCCATAAAAGGCGAAGCCATAGCAGTATTTTTTACGGGGTCGAATTCGGATGATTTGATTTCAAAGATAAAAGAAAGGGTAGAGGAAGGGCTGGGAAAATCATTTTCACCAAAATTCGTCCTCTGGCTTCCCTCGCTGCCAAAGACCAGGAATGGAAAAATCGTCAGGAGAGTTGTAAGAAGCGCATTTCTCGGAAAAGACCCTGGGGATGTCAGCAACATGGATGATCTCGGCGTATTGCAATACATTACTGAACTGGGGTACATCTATAACAGGGATGAGTGACTTGGACTGGGATAACCACCTCAGGCTTGTCAAGACTGGGGAATTCAGTCTTGATCCTGGTGCCTATTTTGGGATTGTTCCAAGGGCAATTTGGGGAAGATCATTCAGTGCTACAGAATCTGGAAGGATCAAGCTTGCTCTTAACACAGCAGTAATAAACTATAAAGGCAATTCGTATATTATTGACACAGGCATTGGGCAAGCATTTGACGGAAAATTAAGGCAAATATACGATGTAACTATGTATGGGAATACGGCATCCCTAATCCTGGATGCTGTGGAAAAGGGCGCTGATCCTCTCATTGTGTGTTCCCACCTTCATTTCGACCACTCAGGAAACTGCCGAATGCTTCGTTCGAAACTGCGCCCGCATGGAAACATAATCGTCCAGGAGGAAGAGTGGAGGGCAGCTGGCAAACTTAACGAGTTCACCAGGGGAAGCTATGGAGACGGCAGATCTGGCTTGAGAAGTGACATGGTTACAACTATCAGAGGAACCAGCAAAATTAGGGGGCTGAACGTCATCTTAACCGGTGGACATTCGCCTGGTCACCAGGTTGTTGTTTTCAACCCTGGGCATGGTGAGATAATTTATTTTGGAGACCTAATTCCGTCTAGGTTCCATGTGAGGCCGGCATACGTGACCGCAATAGATGTTGAACCCCTCGTATCCCTAAGGATGAAGAAGTTGCTCATCAAAAGAGCTATCAGGAATGGATCGCTCTGCATTTTCAACCATGATGATGTTAGTCCGCTGGGGTACCTGCGTGGAGAACCTGAAAAACCTGTTGTTGAGCCATTTGGCTAAATAGAAAATTCCTCTGTTGAACCAAGGATCTTGTCCATTGCCAGCTCTGCTATATCTGTAGCATAGAGGCCAATCCTCAGTGCTTCCTCCGCACACGATATTATTAGATAGGACTGTGGAGATGCATTGAATTTTCTGATAATTTCCTCTTTCAAGCCCCTTATCATCCCTTTCTTGCCGATGATCTCGTTGAGCCTTTCCAGCTTTTCAGAGTAAAAGGTTTCTGAAGCTTCATTGTACATTTCCCTTACCAGCTGAATGAAGTCTATGAGCTCTCTAGGAGAGGCAGATGCTGCATCAGGGCCTTCTGTCCACATCCGGCATATGTTCACTGCATGGTCAGCTATCCTTTCCAGAATCCTGGAAAAAATAAGAAAGTAAATTGCATTTGCATCGTCGCATGTCCTGCTTCTTACCTCTCTGTAGATGTAAAGCTGATATCTGTCAACCTCATCATCCCTGCTTATCACATTTTCCATTAGGTTTCTGGAATTCTCAATAAGAGCTGTTCTTGTATCCTCAATCATTGTCTGGACATTCAAAGACATTCTTCTAAGAGCGTACGATAGCGGAAAAGTGGAAGAATCCAGGACATTCTGAAGGACTATAGAACGCGAGGTTTCCTCAAATATTTCCACTCCCATGATAAACCTGGAGAATTTCCTTATTAAATCCCTTATGTCCTGTGAAATATATTTGCTGCTGGAAATCGTAAGGGTATGGAAATCTGAAATATAGATGGAGGTTAGAACCCTCACGAGGTCCTCATGATTCAGTTCATCTCCCTTAAGATGCAGGACTTTCCCAACTTCCCTGTGGCCAGCACCGGAAACCGAAACCAGTAATTGTGTTCCCCTCTGTTCAACCGTGACTTCACTTCCCTTTCCAAGGTTGTTTTCCTTGATCCACTTAGACGGCAGGGAAAGTATGAATGTCGATCCGCCAGTAAGCTGAAGGCGTCTTGTGTAGCTTTTCATCACGGGTTTATGTATTGATGTGGTATTAATTTATATTTTTGAGAAATCTATTGTGGGAATATATTCAGAATGGCCTCATCTTAATGGAAGAATTTACCCTTTCCTTCATTTCTTCAGTTATTTCAGGCATGCCATGGCGGTTTAAGAGGTGATCCCTGATCTTAGGTACAAGATTTTCAGGGGTTCTTTCGCTTATTGCGTAATCACATCTGAATCCAATGTCCCTGCATCGAAAAACAAAATGTGTCATCTTAACCTGCTGGTTATTAAAAAGAATATGATGATAAACCTTTTCACACAATCATGCAGATAATAAGCTTGGTTTGCGTTTTACTGCTGCTTCCTTTGCTGACTGTACCGCATTGAGTTCCCTATGCTTCTTCCGAT
>JAVZLI010000022.1:0-9700 GCA_038883835.1 Thermoplasmataceae archaeon | reverse complement strand
TGAATTTCTGGATACACCCCCATAATAAATGCAAGGAAACCTGGAGGATAATACTAGAAAATCGATACACGAACGATTACAGGCCCATATGGTTATATGCTTTCCACAGGAACAGTTTTGCAGATCACTTTCCTTTTGCCAGGTAGAACGCCAGTTTCGGTTCCAGCGAAAACGCCTCTAAGGGGGCAGTTAAGCAGGTCAATCTTTAATTGAGGTTTCACATACGCTGACGTTGGCAGCGCAAAAATCTCTTGAAATATTGAAGAAGGCGTCTGAGGATGTGAACTTCAGGGATTACATAGATGGGATTGTTGACAGGATCATTCAAATGTTGCGCAATGGCCTCACAATGAATTCAGTGATCAAGGAAGTGGAATCCCCACGGAGGGTTACTGAATTCTGCTTCAATCTTGCGAGGTCGCGTCTTGAAGTAAAGGAGAAATTCGCACACTGGGATAGGCTATGGTTTGATTCCTACACTGCAAGCTACTCAACTCCAGAGGTGGTCGCTTCCTACAGGGCAAAGAGGCTCTCTGGAGAAAATATACTGGACGCTGGCTGCGGGGCAGGCATACAGGCCATATACTTTTCCCTGGAGGGATCGGAAACAGTAGCTGTTGAGAAAGACATCGGAAGATATTACATGTCCAGGATAAACGCTGGTGTTATGGGTGCAAAGTTAAAGATAGTCCGCGGCGACGTCACTGCGTTGGATTTATCATCCTTGAATAGGATAAGCCTTATATTTAGCGATCCGGAGAGGCCCCCTTCACAGATCGAGAGAGACCTGCAGCATCTTATACCCTCACCTGGTGTAATCATGTCACATTTCAAGACGGTCACTGAGGATTTTGTCTTTGATATCCCTCCGCAGATGAGATGGAACAAGATCGACATGGACGGAGAGAAGGAATACATTTCAGTTTCTGGCCGCCTCAACCGCCTAACAGTTTACCTCGGGCGTTTTCGCAGGTCAGATGTTTCGGCTGTGATGCTTCCATCCGGGATGCGTTTCCAGGGAAAGCCCGACTGTTCAGAGAATAACCAATCCGGTCAGGTTAAAAGATACCTGTATGTTGTTGATCCATCACTTGTTTATGCTTGCCTCTGGAAGCAGCTGGAAAACGGTAGCGTGGATTACCTTGGAAAGGATGACAGGAGGATCATTCTCACCTCAGAGGAATTGATAGGGAGTTTTCCCGGTGAAAGATTCCAGGTTGTTTCCGCTGGCTCTGATATTAAAGATATCTTGAAAGGTGCACCTGTTGGGAGGATATTTCCCAGGTATAGTTCTACAGATTACTACACGCTGAAACGTGAACTTGAAGGATTAACTGGCGGGGGGCCAGACGGGCACGTCTTCAGGCTGCCTGGAAAATTTGTTCTGGCAGTGAAGCTTCCAGGATCTGCACAGGGACCCACATGACAATACATGACATGGCGAGCCAGTAATCCAGTCATGCCGGAAAGCATGTTAAAAACGTTTTTATCCAGATTTTTATATGTCACTGGATTCGAAGGGTGATACAGATGCTTGAGTTATACAGTAAAGCTAAACTTCCAACAATGGCTGGAATATTCACAATCTTCACATTTCGGTACGATGACGGAAAGGAACATGCAGTGCTAGTCCGGGGAGATATCCAGAACCGGCAGGACATCCCTGTACGGATACATTCAGAATGCCTTACTGGAGATGTTCTGGGATCAAGGAGATGCGATTGCCGAGATCAGCTCATAAAATCCCTGGTGTATCTTGGAAAGCAGGAATACGGAATGCTCATTTACCTTCGGCAAGAGGGGCGCGGAATAGGGCTCCTGAACAAGATAAAAGCCTACAGCCTGCAGGATCAGGGGTACGACACGGTGGAGGCAAACCTTATGCTCGGTTTTCCTGTGGATAAGAGAGATTACAGCTTCGCAGTTGAAGTGCTGAAGTATTTCGGTATCCGGTCAATCAAGCTAATGACCAATAACCCTGCCAAGATAGAGTTTTTGGAGAACAGCAATATCGTTATCTCTGAAAGGATTCCCCTTAAGAGCGAACCAACGGAATTTGATGAGTTCTATCTTGCGACGAAAAAGATAAGGATGGGGCACCAGCTGTAGCCAAATTTCGTTGCACATTTTTCCACGGATTTGTCTTATTTTATATACAATCAGCAGATACATGGCTATGGTCACCGTAAAGTCTATAACAACACCAGCCCCAAGCGGAGGTGTGTCATTTGAGCAAACCCAGTATGATGAGGATGAGTTTCCAGTAATTCTTCAGCCATTGTTTACTGGCATCTGTGGAACAGATAGAGGAATTGTGAATGCTTCACTTCAGTTCGCATATCCTCAGCATGGATCTAAGAAGCTTGTACTGGGCCATGAATCCATAGCAAAGGTTGTCAAGGTCAGAGATTCAAATTTCGGCCTAAAGGTGGGAGACCTGGTTGTTCCGCAGGTCAGAAGGCCAGGGAAATGCATTAACTGCCTCATTGGAAGATCAGACAACTGCTCAGATGGCGATAAGCATGAGGCGGGAATAACAGGGCTTGACGGCTTCATGCGGGAATCGTTCGGTGATTTTCCGCAGTTCCTTGTTCCCGTGAAGGACCCTTCCCTTTCGGAACTTGGAGTCCTTACGGAGCCTTTGAAAAATGTGGAGAAGGCTTTTGAAGTTTTTGATACCGTTTCCAGAAGATCCATCTTCCAGAACGCCAGCGGAACATTTGAGGGCAAGAGGGCTATGATTATTGGAACAGGGAGTGAAGCATTTCTCTATGCACTTAAATGCATGGATTACGGTTTTGAAACAACACTTGCAAACAGGCATGATCTGGATCCGCTCAAGGAAGAGATCATTGATCGTGTTTCCCTTAGGTTTCTCAACTACAATGCCCCGCATGACTCAGATCTTGAGAGATCTGACCTTATAATAGATACGAGCGGTGATCCTGCCACAATTTTCAGATTCCTCAGAAAAATGAACAATAATGCCCATCTCATACTCTTCGGCACCAATGGCAAGGCTCCTCCATCTCCTCTGGACGGTTCAGATATCGACTACATTATTGAAAGAAACATAACGGTATCAGGATCAGTGGACGGAAGCAGGATCCATTACGAGAAAGCCATTCAGGATCTTTCGAGATGGAGGGCGCAGTACAGTGGCGTGCTTGAGAAGATGATCACGGGGAAGATAAGGCCCGATCAAACCGATATCTTCACCAAAAAGCCAAAAGAGGAGATAAAGACTGTAATAGACTGGAGATGATGCAGCCTGGACATTGCTGCTGAGGTCGAGTCAATATATCTTTCCATAAAGAGTGACCTATCCTCATTTTTTGCCAGATATTCCACGGATCATGGCCAGCCAACCGTTGAATCCTTTATTGTTGGAAACGATCCGTCAGCAGAATCCTATCTTCGATCCAAGATCAGGGTTGGGGAAAGCCTTGGCGTCAGGGTAATTCCAAGGCGCATGGAGGCAGATGCCAGTGAAAGCGAGATCATGGAGGCAATTTCACGGTCATCTGAATCTGAAGCCGTCAACGGCATAATGATAGAGGCTCCGGTGCCTGGCCACATAAATATTAAAAGGCTTCAAGAGTCAATTGATCCAGAAAAGGACATAGACTGTGCAACCAGCCGCAATCTAGGTGCGATGATGAAGGGCAATGCCCAAGTAATTCCCGCAACAGTGAGGTCAATATCAAGGCTGCTTGATATTTTCAACTTGCCACGGGGATCGCTGATCACAATCGTAAACAGGTCGGTTGTGATAGGCAAGCCTCTTGCCATGGAACTCTTGTCCAAAGACTATACCGTTGCTGTTGCACACAGCAAGACCGCTGATCTAAAGAGCCTCTGCCGTTACTCAGCGGGCATCGTTGTCGCAGTGGGTTCTGCCGGCTTTTTAACAAAGGATTATGTTACGGACAAGAGCATAGTAGTGGATGCGGGCATTAATTATGTGGAGGGAAAACTAAAGGGTGATGCCGATTACCAGAATCTCTCAGGATTTGTGAGAGGCATTACACCTGTACCTGGAGGTGTCGGAAGGCTTACGCAGCTTTACATTTTCCAGAATTTAAAGCTTATCCTTTCGGGTTATATGAAATAGCCATTGCAGATGTCTCACAGATAATATTTATTTATAAACCAAAGATAAAGTTGTGTGGAGACCTTCGATTCAGCAGTTGAACTTGATAGGATCGCGAATTTTCTCAAGCGAAATCTTGGAAACAAGCCGGCTGTAATCGGGGTCAGCGGTGGCATTGACAGCGCGCTCACGCTTACGATACTATCCAACTTCGTCCCGAAGGACAAGATATATGCCTTCTTTATGCCGGACGCTTCCACACCAGGTTCAGATTACAGAGATGTCGAGGAACTGGAAAAGTCCTCCGGGGTTCTCATAAGGCACGTCAATATAGAACGAATTGTAAAGCAGTTTGTGGATGTGCTGAATGCCAGTGACAAAAAGCTGATAGGGAATATCAAGAGCAGAGTGAGGATGATCATTCTCTATTACCATGCTAACTTGACCCAGGGCCTCGTTGTGGGAACCACAAACAAATCTGAATTCCTCACCGGATATTTTACAAAATATGGGGATGGTGCTTGTGACATAGAACCGATTATGCATCTTTACAAATGGGAAGTCCGCAAGCTTTCAGCCTATCTCGGGGTTCCAAAGAGCATCATTGAAAAGAGACCTAGCGCCGGGCTCTGGGAATCCCAGACTGACGAGGAGGAGCTGGGAATGACATATGACAAACTCGACAGGATATTGATTGACCTTGAACAGGGTAATCCTGACACCGACAGGGAAGCAATACGGGTCCTCGAAATGTACCATAACACTGATCACAAAAGGCGAATGCCTATCTCAATCCTGGATGAGTTATAGCCATGGTTGCAGAGTTCGCGTCCGAATATTACCAGATAAGCCTCATTCTCATCCTCGCCGCTTTCGCTATTCCGATTTCCAGGAAAGCTGCAGTTGCAGACATACCAATCCTGATAATTCTGGGAATCATATTCGGGCCAATTGCCGGCATTATTAAGTCCTCCTTTGCACTGGGCTTCCTTACAACATTTGGCTACGTTGGCATTGGTCTTCTCGGCATAATGATAATACTCTATTACGAGAGCCATCACATGAACCTCAGGGTCCTCAGGCATGAATTTTGGAATATCACATCACTTGACGTCATAGGCGTCATAGTGACAGCTCTCGTGGCTGGATTGCTGTTTGCCTGGATATTCAGGGCACCTTTCAGTATAGGTTTTCTCTTTGGCGCTATTATTGCGCCTACTGATCCAGCAACGCTCATTCCGTTATTCAAGAGAATAAAAATCAGGGAAAACGTATCTGGAGTCCTCGTGGGCGAAAGCCTCTTCAATGATCCAATTTCCATAGTGCTGGTCTCAATCTCAATACTTCTGATAGCGCCAAATTCATCCTATGTTTCCGCATTCTCTGGTTTCATCAGTTTTACGGGAATATACCTTGGCGCAGTGCTCTATTTCATAATACAGATATCATTTCCCGCAATTGTTGGAGTCATCATCGGCTTTACTGTGATAATGCTCAACAGGTTTCTCAACTTCGAGAACCTGATCGTGGGGTTGCTTCTTGGCATAGTGATACTTGAATTCACCATCTTTGAGGCAGCTGGCATTACCCCGTTTCCGGCAATAATTGCAACGGGTGCTGTAGTGGGCAACTTCTCAGACAAGAGTATATTCTGGAACCGTGAGGAAAATTTCCAGGAGAATCTTTCATTCCTCTCCCAGGCCATAATCTTCCTGGCCCTGGGGAGCATGCTAACTAGAGGAGAGATCGCGGAATTTGCACTTCTCGGGATAGCATTCACATTTCTTATCATATTCCTCTCAAGGCCACTTTCCGTCTTTGCTTCCCTTGGCCTGGTATCATTGAGGAAGAGGGAGAGGTTAAACACTGACGAGGTCTCATTCATGGCGCTCGTAGGCCCTAGAGGGGTTGTTTCTGTTGTCATGTCAACTGTGCCATACACAGTGGGGCTGGAGTCACAGAACGCACAGCTTATTCAGTACGGAGGGATAATTGCCGTTCTTGTATCTTTCATAGTGCTGTTCTCAATAGTACTCCAGACCATATATGTACCAATAATAGCAAAGAAGTTTCTCAACAGGGAAAACACAAATCACTGACCTTCTACAAATGACACAGCGCGATCTTGGTCGTGCTGAAAAATATCCACTGCGGCGGATATTTTATCGTAATCCTTCAGGCCTCTTTCGATCATGATCCTGATAAGCTTCTCCCTCTTCAAAACCTGGCTCGAAATATCTTCAGCGCTGATACCCTCCCTTGCCCTGATTCGATCAAGAACATAACTGAAGCCCGCATACTGGTATCCATCCCTTTCCCGGTGGTATAGGTAGTTTGAGATAATGTCGCCACTGTCGGCATCAAGGCCAACTATTTCTATCAGGTCATTCAGTCTTCTCTCAAGCCCGTAGCTTCCGAACTGCGTGGAAAGGACGATCACAATATCCAGGGTTGAGAGAAGGGTCCTTGGGAGGTTTATGGGATTGCTTTCCATGCGGTGGAGGAAACCCTCAAAGTCGTCGGCATGGAATGTTGCGAGGCCATACCTGCCAGCTGAAAGCGCCTGGAAAATGGTGAAAGCTTCCTTTCCCCTGACTTCACCCACTATTATGTAGTTCGGCCTGTGCCTCAGAGCGGATTCCAGAAGCCTGAACATGTCGATTGAGCTTCCCGGCTGCCCTTCTTGGACTGGGGAGGACCTTGTTACCATGGGAATCCAGTTGTCATGGATTATGTTAATTTCACGGGTGTCCTCAATTGTCACGATCTTCTTGCTCTGTGGCACGAACTGGAGAATTGCATTGAGAAATGTGGTCTTCCCAGCTGCAGTGCCCCCGGTAACGATAATGTTTGCCCCATACTCAATGCACGTCCAGATAAATGCAAGAATATCTGGAGTTAAGGTTCCAAGCAAGCAGAGATCCACAAAAGAAATGGGCTTTTCCCTGAACCGCCGTATCGTGAATGAGGTCCCGTTTGTTGCTATCACCCCACCAAGCGATATCTGTATCCTGGATCCGTCTGGCAGATTCCCGTCCACAACCGGATTTGCCAGGGAAAGCTGTTTTCCGGCCAGTTGGGAAAGCCTTCTGGCCAAGTTGACGATTTCTTCTTCAGATTTGTATGTGACGTTGGTTTGAACGTATCCGTACTCCTTTAGGTACACTGTTACCGGAGAATGGTATGAGGTGACTGTGATATCCTCTATTCTCTTATCCCAGAAAAATGGCGTTAATGGGCCATAATACACAAGATCCCTTAGAATATAGTAAGAAACACGATCTGATTTTATCTCGCCTTTCACCAAACCAATGACAACCTGCCTCAGGCCGGAAATGTCTGCGATCCGTTCCCCATTGACAGGCATTTTTTCAAGTATTTCTAGTTTCAGTTTTTCCAATTCCTCAAGGTCTTTGGCACTGGCTGGAGGCTCTTCTATTTCGTATGTTACTACTGAACCACGATCAACAATGTTCACTTGGATAGGGAAGCCGAAGACATCCAGATTGTATGATTCAAGTAGGCGGTCCATCACAACCCCCCGATTGCAAGAAGGATCAGTGAACTAACAATGAGCATTCCACCGATTTCCAAGAACCCGCTCAGTACGCTTCTGTCTCTTATGATGCCTATAATGGCCCCAATGCCTATTGCCTCACCGTAGATAGCAAGGGCAAATGACGTTTCGATCACGAACGTAGACGCTTCCTGAAATACCAGCAGAGATCCGGGTGAAGGCCTCAAGATCCCAAAGAATCTCAAGTCTATGATCGACACAACGATCAGAAAGACTGCGAATGAAATCATGAGTATAAGGTCATAGTTCGCCATCTCTACTTTCCTCTGTTCCCTAAGGATCTCTGTTTGGGTGATGAATTCTGATAGCATCGAAATTACGTCAGATGTGTTGCTGCCTGTTTCGGATGCCTTCTTAAGAATGAACCCTACCCTTTTCACGTTGTTTGAGCCTGTTGAGCTGCCAAAGCCATCTAGAGCTTCTTCGACAGGCTTCCCAAGAAGTATCTTTGATCGAACCGCAGCTATTTCATCATCCAAAGGGCCATAACTGTTGCCGCCTATCCTGAGGAAAGCCTCAGACAGGGGGACGCCAAACATCGCGTAGTCTGATATGTCCCTAAGCAGGTCAGGTATTCTCCTTTCTGCATCGCTGAGCCTTCTCAGGGTTATCCTGCGCCTTAAGCCAATGGGAATTAGCATAACGCCTAGGACAAATGGATAGAGGAAAAATGGGCTTGAAAGATCTGGGTAGTACCTGCTGCCGATTGCCCCTATGAGGAGTATGATACCAAATGCAACCAGAAACACAATTATGGCAAGCCTGTAAATGTCCCTCATAGCTCAATCTCACCTGCCGAACTGTGAAAGAGCAGGGCAAAGGCAATTATAATTGCAGGGATCATGAGGATAGAAATTACATAGATGAAAATCACCAGCAGGGCAGGCGATGATGGTGAAAGATATGACACCACGCCAACGATCACAAGGAGAATTAGGGGGAATGCCACGCCCACTGTGACAAATGATTCAGCCAGAATCCCGAGGGAATCTGAGTTGTGCCTTATTGCTGTTCTTGTCTCCTCCTGAATGGATCTGGCCTTTTGGTTGAAATATTCCTTCAGGTTTCCCCCCGAGTTGACGCTGGTAATGATTCCCTGAAGAAGATCAGCGAACTTCTCAGATGGAGACTGCCTGATTGACTCCCTTATTGATGTGAGGATATCCTGACCAAAAAGCCTTGCCCGGTACCAAATTATCCTCGTTTCGTTTGATATCTCTCCGTAGAGCCTGTTGTTGCCCAGTTCATACATGATCCTGTCGATGGGTATCTCAGAGGATGCGAGGGTTGCGAAAAATCCTATTGCTACAGTTAGCATTGAATCTATATTCCTCTTGCGCCTCCTTGATATTATCTCAGGCTGCTCCATGAGAATTGCAAAGATTACTGCTGCAACAAGAAAGGAAAAGCCAAAGACAAGGATCACGAATGGCCTTAGCATTATTATTGAAAGGGCATTGAATGCGGCAAGCACAGCGACTACTAAGATCATAATGAACAGGGTCTGGCTGTAATACTCTGCCCTTGTGTAGGGTATTGCCGCTTTTCTCAGGGTTAGATCCAATTTTTGGTTCCTGAACCTTTCCTGGAAGAATTTGGAAAAGAGGGTGTGCGAAAGTCTCCTCCACCAGGAGACCCTTATGGGGTCGCTATCAACCCTGCCTCTTGTTAGATCAAATCTGAACATTATTCCTTACCCGGCTTCGATGCCCTATAGGTACCTATGATAGACCACAGTTCCCTGTACCTGATGGAACTGCCTGCCAATGTTCCAAGCATGGAGGATCTTCTTTTGAATTCCGACCAGGCATCAGGCAATGCAACCTGTTTAAGTTTTGAAAACTTTTCCAGCAGCCTGCTGTCCTGAGACATGAGAAATGATCTCTTGGAGGGATCGTACCTGAACACTGTGTTATAAAGTATCTGATCGCCTTCAGTGTCCACTTCGATCAATTCATCTATCTCAGTTATCCTCCTTTCGAGGGAATCACCGTTGCGGACGAAATTCGTGAACATGACTATGTTGAGTG
>JAVZLI010000021.1:0-9733 GCA_038883835.1 Thermoplasmataceae archaeon | reverse complement strand
ACAGTATCTTCTCTTTGTGGGGTTAAATCCCTCGTATGATGATAAGAGGAAATCCCTGGAATTGAAAAATTATGAAGAGCTTTTCAAAGATGATGAAATAAAAAAAGCTATAAAAGATGAAAGAACCGCCCAGAGGGGAGGAGAGGGAATAGATAGATATAGCTATTATTCACAGTTTCCTATGGTCTGCGAGGCCCTAGGAATTGATAAAGAGAACTGGAACCATATTGATGTGTTACCGTTCAGGGAAAGGAATCAAAATATGTTGCTAAAAGATTTTCAACTTGATAAAAAAGGCGTTTCTTATTTGCTTAAAACCGATAGAGATCTTGGAGAACTATTAGTTGACTGCCTGAAAATATTTTTCAGCTTTATGGAATTTCTAAGGCCAAAGATTGTTGTTGTCGTAAACGGTTTTCTTTCACGCAAGATCATTGAACAAACAGGTTATTGTTATTCTGACAACCACAAAGAAATTGAAAACCAGGACAATCCCACAAGTGATATTTTCCCCAGATTGTATCTCTCTAAAACTACAGAATGTTGTCATAGATACATTGAGATTCAAAATAAGTATCCCATCGTACTGACCTCTATGTTGACTGGCCAACGGGCCCTCGACATTGCGTCCAGGGAAAGACTTATCTGTGAAATTAAGCAGTTACAGCATGAAATCAACTAATTGGAAAATTTGAAACTAAGGTTCTTGACGATTACCAAAAATAGAAAAAATATTCTATTCTAAGCATAGTTGGATCTGATATAAGGGCATATATTTCCCGCGAAACATTTGTAACATTTGT
This sequence comes from Thermoplasmataceae archaeon, assembly GCA_038883835.1. Lineage (GTDB taxonomy): Archaea > Thermoplasmatota > Thermoplasmata > Thermoplasmatales > Thermoplasmataceae > UBA447. Next base: position 8,930 of record JAVZLI010000021.1, on the reverse strand, counting down.
CTGAGTGGCTTTTTCAATGTTACACAAGCAATTTTAATTCCCGAAACGTATGAAACTCGTGAAACGAGAACACACTGTAAATAGGTTTGTTCCTATCATCCGTCTACACGAAATTCCGGATAATTAAATTCTATCATGCAGATAAAACCATGATTTTGATATCCTTAAGTGTGTATCTATGCGCATAATGGCACACAAAAAGAGAGTCAGTTTATTCATTGACAGTGAGCTTGCAGACAGGGCCAGAGCCTATGGGCTTAATCTTTCCGCTTTCATGACCTCCTGCCTGAAAGTCTGGCGAGAAAATCCATCCTTCCTTTTGCATGCAGAACCTGAAAAGCGCAATATGGACCGGTCGGGATTTGAACCCGAGGCCTCCTGCTTGCGAAGCAGGCGATCTACCGCTGATCTACCGGCCCTGCTCGGCTATCAGATTTCCCAATTAAATTATTTCTCTATCTTCTGGGCTTCCCTGGATATTAATAGTTCTTTTTAAAAGAAGGGATGGGGTCTAATGAGAAATGCTGCAATCCATCCTCATTCTAATTGAGGACTGTTAAATATTAGCTGGACATTTTAGGGTGTGCCTGAAACCATTCTCGGAGGAAAGGTCAGCCCTCGCGAATACCAACTGAATCTATTCGAAGCGTCAAAAAATGAAAATACGCTGATTGTACTCCCAACAGGCCTTGGTAAAACGGTTATTGCGGCAATGCTGGCTGATTATATTCTTAAGGCCACAAAGGGCAAGGTAATGTTCCTTGCTCCAACCAAACCACTGGTTAGCCAGCATTTTGAGACGTTTAAGAAATTACTGGATATATCAGGCAAGGAAATCACAAAATTCACTGGAGAGGTTCATGACGAGGATCGCTCCGCACTATGGGTGGAAAACAGGGTTATAGTTTCAACGCCACAGGTTGCATGGAATGACATAAGAAATGGGCTGGTGGACCTTGGAAAATTTGATCTTATAATCTTCGACGAAGCACACAGGGCTACGGGCAATTATGCGTACGTCCTTATCGCAAAGGAGTTCCTGGAATCAAAGGGCAGGCTAATCCTGGGGCTCACAGCAAGCCCTGGCGGCGACAGGGATAAACTGGATGAGATAAAGAAAAATCTCGGAATAACCCAGATACTTGCGAGATCCGAGAGTGACCCCGATGTCTCGCCATACATAGGCGGGATAAAAACTGAGATCATCAAAATAAAATTGCCTGAGAAAATAATCATGCTTTCTGGCAAGCTTAAGTACATTCGCGAGAGTCTTCTGGATAAGATAAGGGGCGCTGGTGTGTCCAGGTCCGGCAAATACAATAGAAGCGATCTTGCCAAGCTTATTCCAATGCTTGTTGCCAGGGCCAAGAATGGGGAAAAACATCTTTTCACATTGATACCGCTGATCTCTGCAGCTATACGGCTTGATTATCTAATAGAATATCTGGAATCACAGGGTATAGAAATTGCAAGAAATTATCTTGATGAAATATATAAAAGCGATGAAGCCACGCTGAAACGCACAAGGAAAATTTTAGAAAAATTTCCTGAGTTCCAGGAATTTTTAAATGATATTGATAGCCTGACGGATTCAGATGCTTCGAATCCAAAGATGAAGGTTGTCCTTAGATTGTGCGAAGATGAGATCAAGGCAAACCCTGAATCCAGGATCATTGTATTCACACACTTCCGGAAAACATCAGAGTTGCTTACCAATTATCTCAGAAACAATTCCCCTTTCCTAAGGCCGGTCCGGTTCATAGGACAATCCGCAAGAACAAACGATGCAGGGCTTTCTCAGAAAGATCAGGAAGAAATTATAACAAAGTTCAGGAACAACGTATACAATGTGCTCGTTGCCACGAGCGTCGCTGAGGAAGGGCTTGATATTCCATCCACTGATCTTGTGGTGTTCTTCGAACCTGTCCCATCCGAGATAAGGACAATACAAAGAAGGGGCAGGACTGGACGCCTTCATGCAGGAAGGGTAAAAATACTTCTCTACGAGGGGACAAGGGATATAGGGTATTACTATTCAAGCGTCCGGAAGGAGGGAAGGATGAGGAGCAACATTACCAGCATGAAGGAATCCTTTGATGATAATAAAAGAACTAAGAGAGAAAAAAACAAAAATATCAATCTAGATGATTTTTAATTTCAGTTATACTCCTGGCCAACATAACATAGCTTGGCGATTAAAGCATCCAGTTGAACAGAATCGTTGGAACCATTCACAATCCTGAATTCAGCCTCCCCAAGGGCCATGATAATCTGAAGCTTCTGTTTTGGTGGTATGAGCTCCCGACGGACAGCCGAGTGGAGGCCTCTTATTATGTCAATTCCAGACATCCCTCCATCAATGAGCATGGAGTCAAGCAATTCCCTAGCATCATCGAACAGCCCATTTAGGGCCTTGGAAAGCAGGGACTTGAAATCCTTTGGATTGGCATATCCTGATATCTCGTATATCTTGGAAGCTGTTGCTTCACCGGAATTCTTCATTGTCTGGAGTATGTTCAGGGATTTTCTCATATCACCCTCTGAAATGTCAACTATTGCATCCAGGGCGTCATCGCTAATATTGAATTTCTCATAATCAGCTATTTCACGCAGACGTTTCTTCATGATGTCTGGCTTCAGGGGCTTGAATCTCATTACTACGGCCCTGGACTGGATTGGCAGTATTATCTGGGACGAATAGTTGCATGAGAAAATAAACCTTGTAGTACTGGAGTACATTTCCATAGTTCTACGGAGGGCGGCCTGGGCCTCAGGGGTAAGCTGATCTGCTTCGTCAAGGAAAATTATTTTGAAGCCCAGATCATTTGATGGTCTGATCCGTGCGAAATCCTTCACATTTTCCCTTATGACATCTATTCCGCGTTCATTGGAAGCGTTCAGCTCAAGAAAGTTCTCCTTCCAGTCCTCGCCAAAAAGTTCTACAGCTACCGCCATTGCAGCGCTTGTTTTGCCTGTCCCTGCAGGGCCTGAAAATATAAGATGCGGGACCTCTCTGTGCTTGACGAATGACTTTAGTTTCTCCACGTTTTCATCCTGACCGACAATTTCTGAAAGGTTCCGTGGCCTGTATTTCTCTGTCCAGATATCTATCATTGCCTACCTCTCTGATTCTCAAGGGCAGAGTGTTACCAGTGGACTATGCGGCTGCAACTGCCAAGGCAGCCTGCCTTCTGGCTCTACCCTTCAACCCGAACTGATCTGCCATATTTGGCAGTAACATTTCAAACCGGTTGTTGAAAACCGATGCCTGGCATAATAATAATATTTCCTCAACATTAGTCTCTATTTTTAAATTTTAAAAAATTGGCCAATGCACAGCCCTCAAATACCAAAAGCTTAGCTTCATTCCGTTTATATTATATCCTTCCCTGGCAGTCGCAACAATTAAATCAGCAGGAACACTTAATTTACAGTCAGATGCCAAAGAAGCTCGTTGTGTTTGCCTCAGGTGAAGGTACCAATTTTCAGGCAATTATAAATGCCATTCTCCAAGGAGACCTAAACGTGTCCATCTCAGCACTTGTAACTGACAGAAAGCAATGCGGAGCTATCTCACGCGCACAACGATCTGGGATCCCGGTTCACGTTATCAGGCAGAAACGTGGCAGCCTGGACGCATTTACTGATAGCCTCCTTAATCTGTTGAACTCCATGGAGCCTGATCTAATTGTGCTGGCAGGCTACCTCACCATACTCCCAGATAAGATAATAGAGGCGTACAGGTACAAAATAGTGAACATCCATCCCTCCCTCCTCCCTTGCTTTGGGGGAATTGGCATGTTCGGCATGAAGGTGCACGAGGCTGTGATCAATAGCGGCGCAAAATTTTCAGGATGCACTGTTCACTTTGTTGACACAACCGTAGATGGTGGCCCAATCATTGGGCAGGCAATCGTCGAAATCGATGATGATGACACGCCTGAAAGCCTTGCTGAGAAAATTCATGCAGAGGAGCATGTTCTTCTGGTTCGCTGTATTGGAGAAATTCTGGAAAGGAGATTTGAGGTGAGGGGAAAGCGCGTGGTTTTTTTCAATAAAACCTCAGAGAATGGGGATGGTAAATTATGATGCAGGGGAAAAGGGCGGCATGTATGATAAAGGATGGGGAGAGGATTATATGCGTTGAACCATCCCTGCCGATTTTAAGGGTGCTTGGCAAGAAATACAGTGTACTCATACTTGGAGTGATTGGAAATGAAGCTGGAAAACGCAACTTCAATGAGATCCTCAGAGACGTGCCTGGAAGCAGTTCAACTATTGTTTCGAAACGATTGAAAGAGCTGCAGGATTCCGGACTTGTCCGCAGGATCGATAATGGCGCTGTCACATACGAACTTACAGATCTCGGAAAAAGGATTAGGAAGGTTTTGCTTCCCTTCTTTTCACTGATTGAGGGCGAGGGCTCTGGTCATTCCAGGACAAACTTGTAACCGTATTCTATGATGCCTGTTTCGCCTTCCTGGGCAATCCTTCGAAAAACAGACCTTACTCTTTTGCCCATTTCTACCTCGCCTGGATCAGCGTCTACGATCTGGGCAGTTAAGGATGGCCCTTCGTCAAGTTTTACAATTGCTAGGATGTATGGCCTTTGCCGCGTAAACGTTGGCGGAGACTCGTGGACTATTGTGTAGGATACAATCTGCCCCTTTCCAGACAGTGCGACCTCGGACATTTTTCCTATGGAATCCCTGTGGCACACAGGACAGACATCCCGCGGCGGGAAAAATATTCGTTTGCAATTTCCGCACTGATGCCCAACAAGCCTGTACCTGTGAACAGACTCCCTCCAGAACCTTGATACCTCACCCATTCAATCAACCCCCACAATATGTACAACGGAGTTTGAACCCGTACCTGCCATGTTATGGACCATCGCAACTTCTGCGGATTTTACCTGCCGCTCTCCACATTTTCCCATAAGTTGCTGATATACTTCCACAAACTGCCCGACACCTACAGCTCCAAAGGGATTGCCCTTAGCTTTTAGCCCCCCAGAAGGATTGACAGGTATGCTTCCCGAAAGGCCAATCTGGTCGAAGACAAGATCCTTTGCCTTCCCCTTCTCACAGAACCCTAGATCCTCAAGCTCAAGCAATCCATATATGCTGTAGGAATCGTGAAGCTCCACAAATGATATGTCATCTATCTTCTTGCCAGCCTGTTCCAGTGCCTTCTTTGATGCCAGCCTGGCAGATTGCAGGGTATATAGTGACTTCCGGCTGTGTACAGCAAGATAATCTTGCGCCAAGGCTGAACCGAGGATCTTTACGCCATCAGCCGAATGCTTCTTTACGTATTTTTCTGAAGCCAGTATTATAGCGGCAGCTCCATCACTAATTGGGCTGCAGTCCATTAGATTCAGGGGATCTGATATCATGGTTGCACCAGCTGCCTGTTCCAGCGTTATACTGTTTCTGAACTGGGCGTCCGGGTTCTTGGCCGCATTGGCATGATCGTTTACTGACACCATCGCTAATGCATCCTTGTCAACCTTGAAGTCGCTCATGTATTTTCTGGCAACAATGGCAGCAAGTGCGGCGGGCGTTGCACCAAAGAACGTCTCCCACTCGCGGTCCAGAATTGATCCGGTGAGGTCGAGAAGTTCAGATCCGAAAATGTCGGTCATTTTTTCTACCCCGCCTACCATCACCAGATCGTATTCCCCTGATCTTATTGCGAGGTAGGCCTCTCTAACTGCTGCACCGCCGGATGCTGTTGAATTTTCAATGCGTATTGCAGGTATGTTGTTTTCTGCCACACCTGAAAAATCAGAAATAAGAGCACCTATGTTTTCCTGGCCGTTTATCAGGCCCGCTAGGCTATTACTGCCATAAAGAGCTTGTATATCACGGGAATATACTCCTGCATTCTCAACAGCCCTTAGGCCAGCTTCCACAGCCAGTTCCCTCAGCGATTTTTCCCATAGTTCACCGAATTTCGTTTCACCTGCCCCAATTATGTAAACATCACTCAATGCCTTCACCGACCACTATTTTCTTCTTGAACTTTGCATACATAGCATAATCTAGCCATCTTACCTTGCTCAACATCTCCTTTATGGATGGAGCTGCCTTTCTATCAAGGCTATCAATGTTATCGGTCACAGTGATATCAAACGCATCTGATCCCGCACCCGATCCGAATGATACGGCGAGAATCCTTTCACCAGGTTTTGCCACATCAAGAATAGCCGAAAGGCCGGTCATCATGGATGCTGAATATGTGTTTCCTATCACTGGCGTGAGCAACCCTTCCTTGAATTGCTTGTCCGTGAAACCCAGAGTCTTTGCTGCCCTAGTTGGGAACTTGCCGTTGGGCTGATGAAAAACAGCGTAAGTGTAGTCCGTTGGTTCTGTGTGCATGCGCTGCATCATCATCCTGGCGGCTGATAGGGTGTGCCTAAAATAGGCTGGTTCCCCGGTAAAACGCTCACCGTGGCTAGGATATGGCTGTCCTTCTCGCCTCCAGAAATCCGGGGTATCTGAGGTTACAGACAGGGTCGAGTTTATCTCTGCAATGACGTCATTTTTCCCTATCACAAAAGCTGTTCCACCAGCGGATGCCGTATATTCCAGAACATCTCCGGGTGCACCCTGAGATGTGTCTGCCCCTATAGCCATTCCGTATTCAATGTCGCCTGATTCGACCATCGCACGTACATTCTGGATGCCGGCAGTTCCAGCTTTGCATGCGAACTCATAGTCTGCTGAAAATAGCGGGAAATCGGCGCCTATCGCCGATGCTACTATTGTTGCTGTAGGCTTAACTGCATAGGGATGCGATTCGGAACCAACGTAGATTGCCCCAATCTTCTTTGGATTGAGCTTCTTTCTGGCCAGAGCGTTGCGTGCTGCTTCAACAGAGATTGTGGCAACGTCTTCGTCTGGTGCTGGAACTGATTTGCTCAAAATATAGATGCCATTCTTTATGGAATCAACATCCTCACCCCAGACTCTGGCAATTTCCTCTGGCTTAATCCTAAACCTGGGTATGTAGGATCCGTAGGTTACAATACCGGACATATGAAATCTCTCCGGATCAGAGAAAGGAAGTATTTAAAAATTCACGAATATGAGTTCTGCAAATGCCGAACCTATCTCCATGACCTGAATTTAGGAGCCGGCATCTCTTGCAACTGCACTGATGCTTTCAGTATCCTTGAGTTCCTGTCAACGTCCAGGTCTATCCATTCGCCAACCTTCCTCAATGATATGGTGGAAATTAGGTCACGCATTGAGCTGACTTTCCGCCCATCGGCGCTTATGATTACGTCGCCTGGCCTGATTCCAGCCCGGTAAGCCGGCCCGCTTATCGTAACTCTAACAACTGCAACCCCGCCGCGTGCAGATGTCCTTGGCTGTATGGAAGCCCCGGAAATTCCAAGCCATGGCCTTATTACCTTCCCATTGTCCAGTATTTGCTCCATCACACGGCGTATTGTATCAGCAGGGATTGCGAAACCTATCCCCTGCGCGAATGGCACCATGGCTGTGTTCATTCCCGCTACCTTGCCAGAAAATGTGAGTAGGGGGCCTCCACTGTTTCCTGGGTTTATCGCCGCGTCAGTCTGTATGAGCCCCTCAAAGATGAAATCAGCCCAAGGAAGAGGGCGCCCCAGCGCACTGATTATTCCCATCGAGACGGTGGGATCACCTGGAAGGCCTAGGGCGTTACCTATGGCAAAGACAAACTGGCCAACCCGGAGGTCCTCAGTACTCGTAAATTCCAAAGGTGGAAGATCGTTGCCCTGAACCTTCAAAATGGCTACATCCGTAAGGGGGTCAACCCCTATTATTCTAGCTTCTGTCTCGCCACTTTCTGGCAGGGTTACGAGAATCTCAGAGGCATCCCGGACAACGTGGCTATTGGTGACCAGGTAGCCACTTGAACTGACTATCATCCCGCTTCCTGCACCCTGTTCTGCACCCTCTTCGCCGCCAAAATACCCTGTTTCCCTAATGTTGCGAACTGCAACCACAGAACTGCGGCTTCTTCTAGTTACCTCAGATACCTCATTTTGAAATTGTTCTAGTAACATCACATCACAATGGATAATTTATGGCAAGTTAATATACTGGAAAGTAACTATGTGGATACAAGGTTACCTTTATGAAACCCATGGAATTGGAGATTCATCTTGAAACTGATATCGCTCAAGTGTCAGATTTGTTGAAAGCATTGGGCCGGCAATGGGCTCTACCTGTGATATTTACCATAGACCAGAATGGGAAAGCGACATTCAACACCATTAGGAAAAGCCTCAAAGGCGTTTCAGCAAAATCACTTTCACTCATACTATCCGACTTGAACAACAGGGGATTGGTGAACAGAAGCGTAACAACAGGCTCGCCACCACACGTCTTTTACTCTCTTTCAGAGAGGAGCCAGGCCATTCTTCCTATACTTCTCGAATTTATCGAGGCAGCTCGACTAAATCTGCCTCATGGGGAAGTAAAAATTCAAAACTATCTCAACTAAGCTGATGTGGTATCCCTGTGGCAAATAAATCAATGCGATAATATATATAGGCAATTTTAATACAGTTTTCAGGTTGTTATATATGCCTGAAACCGTTCCAAACCTGAATCCAAATGAAAAAAAAGTGTACGACGCCATAAAGAAGCTTGGTGCTACTTCAGAAGACAAGGTAAAATCAGCAGACGACATTATGAAGGCGGCTGCCGTAGGAAAGGCCATAGTGACTTCAGCTCTTCAGACACTGGCACAAAAGGGGCTTGTAAAGAGAGTGGCTAGGCAGAAGAGTGCAGGATACTATGCATTGAAATAAATTCATATTTGTTGCTAACCAAGTTAGCATATTTTTATATCCAGACTTTTACTGTGTACATGCAATGTAGGTAACAATATCTGTACAGAATTACGGATAAGACATATATATTGCCTAAGGA
>JAVZLI010000020.1:0-9735 GCA_038883835.1 Thermoplasmataceae archaeon | reverse complement strand
GTATCCAAAAATTCAAAGCCGAGAAACGACGGAGATTAGGTCAATTGCTAAGGGCCGTTGTAATAAGCAATTGCCTGTTCAGACATGTTCTGAATAACATTAATAAATGAATTTGTGTGTTACTGTTCATGCAGCTAATACGCGTTGGAAAGGTGAAAGAAGTTTACGACGAAGGGGATACACTTCTATTCAAATTCACCGATAAGATATCTGTATTTGATAAGATAATCCCAACTCTCATTCCAAATAAGGGGGAGTCACTCTGCCGTACTTCTGCTTACTGGTTTAAGGTAGCGAAGGAATCGGCAGGGCTTCAGACACATTTTATTGAACTCGTCTCTAAAAACGAGATGAGGGTCATGAAGTATTACATACCTGAAAAGAAGGGCAACCCATATGAGGTGGAATATGTTATTCCACTTGAATTCATAACAAGGTACTACGTCGCGGGAAGCCTTTATGACAGGCTGAAGGCAGGAAAGATTAAGCCAGCGGATATAGGGCTGCAGCACATGCCAGAGTATGGCGAGGAACTTGACGATCCATTCTTTGAAGTAACCACTAAATTTGAGAAATTCGACCGCGTTCTTGAGATAGGCGAGGTAATAGAGATAGGGGGGTTATCGAAGATGGAACTCACAGAAATTAAGGAAGCAATTTTCAAGATTGACAGGAGGATAAACAAGCAGGTTGCCACACGTGGCCTGATACACGTTGATGGGAAAAAGGAATTCGCCTTTGGGTCTGCAAGGGAGCCTGTAATTATAGACACCTTTGGAACTGCAGACGAAGACAGGTTCTGGGATAGGGACCTCTACAATAAGGGACAGATAGTCGAACTCAGCAAGGAGAGTGTAAGGCAGTACTACAGGCAGATAGGCTACCACAAGCTACTTTATGAAGCCAGGGAGCAGGGAAAGCCTGAGCCTGACATTCCGCCACTACCAGAATCAGAAGTAAAGAAGACTTCAAATCTTTACAGGGATATGTACGAGCGGATCACTGGAGAGAAGTGGTAGCCTATCTTGCTAACTCTATTTGATTTTCTATGTAATGCCACAGGTGGTGCTCCAGTTCGTATGCCCACAGGGCCTCAGGGATATCCTTGAACCGCTTGAAGGGGAAAACAAAGAACTGATCAAGGTCTCCGGAACCATTTCTGTCCAGCCATTCAGATACTCCTAGCCTAATCCTGAAATGGGCGGGATGCCCATCAATGATGAGCGTGAAGGCGTCATTGTTTCCAAGAAGAGTCCTGAAGATACCTCCTTTTCTGGCTTGAACGATATTGCCTGATGGATGTTTCATAGACTGAATTTTGAAACCCTCTTCCTTGAAAAAGTCCGTTACCATATCTGAAAGATCATCAAAATTTGCCCTTTTTCCTATGTATTCCCTGGAAGTAAACAACATAGGGCGAAATGACCTCATGATTTAAGTCATTTTGGTGATCATTGAATAGTATGTTCAGCAGAGGAGAAGAGGGGGCATACCTTTCGATCATCAGCAAGATAGTATCCGAATACGGCATTACAAGGGTACTAGCAGTTGACCTGGAGACCCTTATTCGGAAACAGGAGGATTTTCTTACAGGTGAACAAATAATTGCAGCGTCCGTGGCCTTCGTCAACGAAAGTGAAAACATAGTGAAGACAGAGGTGTTCGTTTCAGAAGGCGACGGTGAACCATACGAAGATCAGGTACTCCTAAGCCTTGACAGGTTTTTTGCTGAATTTAGGCCGCTGATTGTGATTGGATATAATCACACAGGTTACGACTTTCCCCTGTTGAGGATAAAAATGCTTCGGAGAAGTTACAACAGGCAGTTATGGAATTTGAAATATTTTCTCTCTACCTCATACTGCCCGGATATGATGTACATTATTGCCTATGATCTTTTCCGGCGCACGGGAGATTACAAAATCAGAAAGCTATCCGATGTAGTAGTGCATCCAGAATATTCAAATCTCCAGCTAATGAGGGCAAAGGTACGGGTCACTTCCCTTGGCGTACCGGTGAATGAGGCTATTGAAAGGTTATGGCGCGAAAAATCCCCAGACTTTATAGAATACTGCAAGGGAGATGTCCATGACATCCTTGTAATATTGCGGAGCCTTCTTTCCCTGTGATCAGAAATTGCCAAACCTAGCTATCACGTCTGAAAGGTTGTCCATGTAGTCCTTGAATATGCGCAGCACGTCTCTCGATGTTATGACACCTATGAGCTTTCCGTTCTCCACCACCGGAAGCCTCCTGACACCGTTTTTGTTCATAAGGACTGTAACCTGGTCGGTTGGCGTCTTGGGGCTTACTGCCATTAGCGGTGCACTCATTATGTCCCTGAGATAAACATTCTTCGGGTCGAGTCCGTTCGCGACAATCCTGTTCACGAAGTCCCATTCCGTCACGATACCATATGGCTTTCCGTCTCTTTCAACTATAACGAAGCCGACGTGATCCCTGCTCATAACCTTAGCAGCTTCAAGCACGCTAGTATCTTCGCGCATCATGAATGTGTATTCGCGCATTATGTCCCGTGCATACAAGACCATGAAGTATAATTATGAAGATGTATAAATACGATAGCCAATTCATTTTCGCAGTAACCCTTTGCGAAACACTTCTATTGATCAGTCAACGGAATGCAGAGAAAATAGCAATCCTTGCAATCTCTACTGGAAAACATTTAATATAATATTCCAATCCGAGATCACCTCTTTTAGGATGTGGAAATTTATGAATCAGACTCTACAAACTGGAACTACGACCGTGGGCATAACGGTAAAGGATGCTGTTATAATGGCCACGGAGAGAAGGGTTACCATGGATCATTTCATAGCTCACAAGGACGGAAAGAAGCTTCACCAGATTGATACCCATGCTGCCATGACCATAGCAGGGCTGGTGGGTGATGCCCAGGTCCTGGTCAGGTACATGTCGGCTGAACTGGAGCTGTACAGGCTCCAGAGAAGGGTAAACATGCCAATAGAAGCAGCTGCAACCCTCCTTTCAAACATACTTAACCAGAGCAAATATTACCCCTATATGGTTCAGCTTCTCATTGGTGGGTATGACAAGGCGCCACACATATTCTCTGTGGACGCAGCTGGCGGGGCGGTGGAGGATATCTATGCATCGACCGGGTCAGGATCCCCATTTGTCTACGGAGTTCTTGAATCACAATTCAGGAAAGACTTGGAAGTGGATGAGGGAATTGATCTCGTGATCAGGGCAATAAGTGCCGCGAAGTCAAGGGATTCCGCCTCAGGCGGTATGATTGATATTGCGGTCATAGACAGGAAGTCAGGGTTTTCCCAGGTTCCTGAAAGCGAAGTTCTTGACCGCATAAAAAGGCTGAAACTTCAGTTGTAATTTTATTAAATTTCACTCTCATTTGAATAATAAGGGAGATTTCTCCAATGTCTTTTAGAGACTACTTAGCTGAAACCAGAGCAATATTCGACAGGCTGTATCCTGACAATCAGATCACCGAAGTAGACTATGAGGGCCCTAACATTGTTGTATACACAAAGAACCTTGATCTTTTTTCTCGCAGAGAAGACCTCGCAAGGCAGATAGCTCAGGAGATGCGCAGGAGGATTGCGATCCGCCCCGATCCATCAATAATGATAGCAGAGGATGAAGCAGCCGCAATAATTCAGGAGATAATACCAGCGGAAGCCGGCTTCAAGGACGTCTATTTCGAATCGGACACGGGAGAGGCTGTAATTGAACTTGACGAACCATCAATTGTGACAGCTAGGGATCAGGAATATGTTGCCCAGATAAAGGAGAAGACTAAATGGTCACCCAGGTTTGTTAGAGCCCCGCCAATGTACTCAAGAACTGTGAAGGAGATGCGGGAGTTTCTCCGAGAAGTCAAGCAGGAGAGGAAGGTGTTCCTTCACAAGCTGGGAGAGAAGCTGAATATACCCCCAATGCCGGGCGAAAGCTGGATCAGGATCACGGCCCTTGGGGGCCATCGTGAGGTTGGAAGAAGTGCAACGCTTGTCTCAACAAACAACTCCCGCATACTTGTAGACTGTGGCATGATGAATACCAACGATTCAGATGAGCAGCCGTGGGCAAGTGCACCATACCTGTATGCGCCTGAAATACAACCATTCAGCGCCCTGGATGCAGTTATTCTTACACATGCCCATCTTGACCACTCAGGGTTGCTCCCTATACTTTTCAAATATGGATATGACGGCCCCGTTTACATGACGCAGCCGACAAGGGACCTCGCAGCCCTTCTCCAGAATGATTATATCAAGGTGGCTCACGCTGAAGGGCACAAGGGGCCATATGAATCAAAGCACATCCGTGAAGCACTCAAGCATACTATTGTGCTTCGTTACAATGAGACCACTGACATAACGAGAGATGTCAGGCTTACTTTCTACAACGCTGGCCACATCCTTGGATCAGCATCTGTCCATCTTCACATAGGAGAGGGTCTTTACAACATTGTCTTGAGCGGCGATGTGAAGTTTGAAAAGACTTGGCTGTTCAACCCCGCAAATAACAAGTTTCCCAGGGTAGAGGCGTTCATGACAGAATCTACCTATGCCGGAAGGGAAGACTATCACCACCCTCGTGGAGAGGCATCCGAAACACTCATTGAAATAATAAACAGAACATTCGAAAGGGGTGGATCAGTCCTAATCCCTGTATTTGCAGTAGGCAGGAGCCAGGAGGTCATGCTGGTACTGGAAGAGGCAATCAGGAACGGCAAGATAAAGGACGTCCCTGTTTACCTTGATGGCATGATAATGGAGGCAACCGCTATCCATGCTGCATATCCTGAATATTTGAACCGTAACCTTCGGGAATCGATAATGGTCAGGAGAGAGAACCCATTCCTCAGCCAGATATTTAAAAAAGTGGAGACAAAGCAGCAACGGGAGGAGATATGCGATTCAGTTGACAACTCCATTGTCCTCGCAACATCTGGAATGATGAACGGGGGGCCGGTAATGGAATATTTCAAATCCTGGTGTGAATCGCCAAAGCATACCCTTGTATTCGTGGGGTACCAGGCTGATGGAACCTTAGGAAGAAGAATACAGAGGGGAGCCCCTGATGTCACCCTGTCAGAAGGGGGGAAGCAGACAAAATTCAATATAAAGATGTCAGTGGAAACTGCCGAGGGTTTTTCAGGGCATTCAGACAAGAGGCAGCTGTTAGCATATATTGCCACCATGCAGCCGAAACCTCACAAGATCCTCGTGAACCATGGTGACGGCGACAAGACCGTGGAATTTGCGAGGCTTATAAAGACAAAATTTGGAATTGATGCGATTGCGCTTAAGAATCTCGAGACCGTAAGGCTATACTAAGAAAATATGGCTATAGGGGAAAATCCCCATTTGGAGAGACCTTTTTCCAGTCTGAAAGAAACCTTGATAGCCCCTCATCTGTCTTCGGATGGTCCGGCAGTTTCTTGAGAACTTCGAACGGCAACGTTACAACGTCCGCGCCGATGATGGCTGCCCGAAGCACATGAACAGGGTTTCGCACAGACGCAACAAGAATATTTGTTGAGATGTCATAATTCACGAATATGGTCTTTATCTGATTGACAAGTTCCATGCCATCCTGGGTGATGTCATCAAGCCTCCCTACGAATGGAGAAACATATTCAGCTCCTGCCTTAGCCGCAAAGAGCGCCTGTATAGGATTGAAAATGAGTGTGCAGTTTACTGAAATGTTTTTTCCTCTTAGAGTCTTGATTGCCTTTAGGCCTTCCCGCGTCATTGGAATCTTTACGACAGCGTTCGGCCCCAGCTGTGCAATCTTCTGCCCCTGCTTTACCATGCCATCGTAGTCCGTAGCTACGACCTCTATGCTCACAGGGCCAGGCGTAATTTTCAGGATCTCCTTCACAATGTCAACAAATGTTTTTCCCTTTCCAGCTTCCTTGGAAGCTAGAGTTGGGTTTGTAGTAACCCCGTCAACAAGGCCCATTTCTACTCCTTCTCTTATTTCATCTACACTGGCAGTATCAAGGAAAATTTTCATATCTTGGCTCCTCCCTGAAGCAACTTTCTGTTATTTTTACAATATCCTGAACTCCCATATGAAAATATTCAAACAGTTCCCAGGATTTTCCAGATTTTCCAAAGTGGTCGCGCATCCCAAGCCTCCACACAGGCACTGGATATTCCTCGGATGTTACTTCAGCAACCCTGCTGCCAAGGCCATTGTAAATGGAATGCTCCTCTACGGTTACAATCTTTCCAGTCATCTTTGCTGCCCTGATTATTGCTTCCCTGTCAAGAGGCTTTATGGATGACATATTGATGACCTGGGCATCTATGCCCTTGCTCTTAAGCATCTCTGCGGCATCAAGGGCAAACGATACCATGACACCCATTCCTATTATTGTAACATCAGATCCATCTTTCATCACAGTGGACTTTCCGATCTTGAATTGATAGGAATCATCATTGAGCACTGGAAATTTCTCCCTGCTTAGCCTTACGTATGTCGGGCCGTTTACCCTTTCAGCAAGGAGATCAATCACGCTGCGCGTTTCAATGGAATCAACGGGCACTATTACCTTCATGTTGGGGAGGCCGGACATTATGCCAACGTCTTCAATAATCTGGTGAGTTGCCCCATCCTCGCCTACGCTGATGCCAGCATGAGTCACGACGAAATTTACAGGAAGGTTGTTATAGCAAACGGATTGCCTAAGCTGCTCATAGGTGCGTGTAAGGAAGACGGCAAATGTAGATGCAAATACACGTTTTCCAGAAAGAGCGAGCCCAGCGGCTGCTGTAACCATGGACTGCTCCGAAATGCCCATGTTAAAAAATCTGTCAGGGAACTTTGATCCAAATATGGCAGTTTTTGTGGAGGTAGAGAGATCAGCATCCAAAACAACAAGATCCTTAAATTTCTCGCCCAATCTGGCAAGTTCCTCCCCATAGGCTTCCCTAAGGCTCTCAGACTTCCTCATGCTTAGTCCTCCGACAATTCTTTCAGTGCCTGCTCATATTCTGCATCATTTGCTGGAGGGCTGCCATGGTATTTTGGGTTGTTTTCCATGTAGCTTACCCCCTTGCCCTTCACTGTTCTAGCAAGGATGAAATGTGGCTTGCCCTTGCTCTTTCTGGCATTTTCTATTGCTTCTATGATCTGCTGGTAATCATGCCCGTCTATTTCCTGCGTTTCCCAGCCAAAGCTCCTGACCATGGCGCATATGTCTCCGAGCGGCATTATATCCTTCGTGAAGCCATCAAGCTGGACATTGTTTCTGTCAAGAATGGCAATGAGATTGTCAAGATGGTATTTATTTGCTGCCATGAAAGACTCCCAGTTGCTTCCCTCTTCTATTTCCCCGTCACCGAGAATCACAAAGACCCTGTAGTCCTTCCTATCAAGTTTCCCAGCCAGTGCCATTCCAACGCCTATGCCAAGACCCTGTCCAAGGGATCCTGTTGACGCTTCCACACCAGGAACGCCCCTGTGCACGTGCCCCTCAAGCTTTGAACTGATCTTTCTAAAGCCGTTCAGAAGATTTTCCGGAAAGAAACCCCTTATTGCAAGGGTTGCGTAAAGGCCGGGCGAAGCATGGCCTTTGCTCATGACAAGCCTGTCCCTTTCTGGATCATCTGGCCTTGCCGGATCGATATTCATCTCTCTGAAATAGAGCACGGCGAGAATGTCAGCAACACTGAGAGACCCTCCTGGATGGCCACTCTTTGCTGAATAGACCATCTCAATGACTCTTTTGCGGATGGATCTTGAGATCTGCTTTAGATCTGAAATGTTATATTCTTCCAATGAAAAACCTCCCCACAGCTTTTCTTGTTATCAGGAAACCTTTTGAGTAAGAAAGGCACTTCAACGATAGCGTATTTTCTCCGGGAATAAATAAATTTTTTTACTCAACTTGGACAATGTTTAATTTCGTAGGGATGCAACAATGGCAACCTGCTATCCATAGAAAAAAGAATAAGGAAGACAGCCTGCAAAGCATCCGTCCCCGGCATGATTCCCTTTAGGCTTTACCCTCATTGATCACTATTGAAACCTCATTTTCCTTTACCACAACGTCAAAACCGCGGAGAGGTTTCCTTGCCGGGCCTGAAACAGGCATGCCATTCGCAAGGGAGAATTCAGATTCATGGCAAGTGCAGACAAGAAATTCCTCTTCCAATCTGCCCAATCTGGCAAGGTTGCAGCTCTTATGCGGGCACCTGGCATCGAAGACGTAAATCTTTCCCTTATGCCTGAAATAAACGAGGTTAATACCTTGAGCCCTTGCACTGTACAACGTTTCATCTGCTATTTCATTTTCCTTTGCTATAACCGCAGTATCCAGAGCTAAACACCTCATCATAGGTGAAAGAGATCCTTAGCGTTTTCCCCAAGGATTTTGGCAGTCTGTTCATGGGACAGCCCTGCCGGGTTCACGATATTCTCAAGGAACATATTCAAGTTGTCTGGGTAGTACTGAATATCGGCAATATGAGGATAGTCCGTGGCGAAAAGCAGATTGTTGCCAAGATCCATTTTCTCAACAACAAGCTTGACGAGGTCAGGGTTTTCATCGCCCTCAAGAGTGCAATATACATTGCCGCCAGCCATGTACTCAGATGCCAGTTTCTTGACATTGGGATAGGGGTCAATGCCCAGGCTAGTCAGGTAGGATTTTTTCACGGCATCCATTTTTTCAAAATTCTCGTCGAGCCACCAGCTCCAGTATGGCAGCCATCCGCTACCTGCCTCTGTAAGGATAACCTTAAGGTTTGGTATCCTCTCGAATATTCCTTCTGTGATCAAACCTGTTAAGGAGATCATTGCTGCAAAGGCAAATCCAAAGGACCTGACGTACATCCAGTTGTAGAATAGGTACTGGAATGGCATGTCGGTGACTGCCGGTATCACGTGGATCGCCAAAGGTATCTTCAGATCTGCTGATCTCTTAAGAAAGCCAAAAAAATCTTCATGATAAATGGGCTTATCAGCGTAAAAATTTCCGGAAGATATGAACGCGGGAACAGCTATGCCTTTGAACACGCCGAGGGAGGATATCCTTTCCAGTTCCTCTATTGCCAGTTTCGGGTCCTGCAACGGCACGATCCCAGTGGCATAGAGCCGTTTTGTCCCGTTCTGCTTGATTTTACCTGCAACATAATCATTGTATGCCCTGCAAAATGATGCGGCTATTCTCTTATCCTTCATGTTGTAGGCCATCAACCCGGCTGATGGATTTACCACTTCAAGATCAACGCCCATTTCATCAAGGTCCTTCAGCCTTCCGTTTAGATCGTTCATGGAAAAGTCCTTTGCCTTTACCTTTGGGTTGAGGCTTCCCCATTTCGGATGCACCATATGATCAATTAGGCCCCTGATCTGGCCGCCTGCAAAACCATATGGCCTTGTATATATCTTTCCATCAACAGACCAGTACCTCGTTCCTGCTGCAACGTCCTGGAGCACCATTATGGTTTCCCGGCCCTCCTTCATGTTGCCTTTTATGTCCTCTGGCAGTTCCAGTATATGCGAATCACAGTCGACAACTGTGACATCCCGAAGCTCATCAGGCTTGTTCGTCATTAAGTTTGTCATAACGAAACACTATAATTAATTAACCTTTTTAGTGCATTATATTGTATAGGCGCACAGTGACTTGGGCCTAAAAACGGAAATTTGCCAATTTTATATGCCTGCACATAACGTTTTAATAACTTAAAAATAATTTCTTGAGCATGTTTATAA
>JAVZLI010000019.1:0-10401 GCA_038883835.1 Thermoplasmataceae archaeon | reverse complement strand
TAAGGCGTTCCATTCCTATGGTGCTTTTGAACTGGTCCATGGTCTCCTGATACCCCTCCGGTGTCCTGATGTCATAGCCGGAAGCCCAGACATGGCATGTGTCAAAGCATATGCCAACCTTATTCTTGCTGTCAATACCGTCTATCATCTCAGCCAGCTCTTCAAACGTAGACCCCACAGTATTTCCTTGCCCCGCTGATGTTTCAAGGAGTATCATGCAGGCCTGCTTTTCGCCAATAACGCTGTTGAGGTTTGCTGACACATTGGAAATAGCCGTCTTTCTGTCCATCTTGCCACTGGACCCAGGATGGAACGTCAAATATTCAATACCCAGGTCATCTGTTCGCCTTATTTCTTCTCTAAAAGCCTCCAAAACCTTAACTCTCAGGTCTCCGTCCGAGGTGCCCATGTTCAGCAGGTATGATGCATGGACCATTATGTTCTTCATCCCTGCCCTTTCTCTCAGTGACCTGAACTCCTCCGACTCCTCAGTTGGAAGCGGTCTCGCCTTCCACTGCATCTGGTTCTTGGAAAAAATTTGAAATGTGTTAAAACCAAATGATTCGGCTCTCCCGACAGCCAAAGGTATGCCACCAGCTGTAGAAACATGGCCGCCTATTGTCATGAATTCTGATAGTTTCAACATAATCACCTATTCCAGCTGTTCATGATCGCTCTGATCCATGATCATTATCTTGACAAACTGGTAAACATGCTGAGCAAGTGCCGGATTGTCTGTATAACCGCATGCATCCATTTCAGGGCCAGCAATTAATGCCCTTACCTGATCGCTTACTATGTCTGTTGCAATCAATCCCTCCTTCCTGTACACCACAGTTGATGGGGGAACCCTCTTATTGGGTGGAGTTACAAAAACTACCCGGACACCTCTCTTTATGGCATTGTCAATGTGCTTCTTGAACTCGGTCCTTATCTCCTTGACCCTGGGAGTACAGATTACCAGCTCTTTTTCCGTGAGGTTGATCATCTCAGCGAGCTTGTTGAGAACCTTCTGGGATCCGTATATCGTATAGATCAGCTGCGGTTCACCCTTCGTGGGAAGTATCTCCTGCAGTTCTTTGAGTTCCCTAAAAAGATCGTCTATCTTTCTCTGAAAATCCTGGCGAACCTTCTCCATATCCTCCGGTTTGAACATCCTGGGCCTGCCCTCAGTCTCCTTTGCCAGCCCCTTCTGCACAAGAGATTCCATAACCTTGTAGGCGGATGTTCTTGGTATCCCTGCGGTGTCGGCTACCATGTCTGCATTAGCCACACCGTGAAAAACAAGTGCTGCAAAGCCCTGAGCCTCATATGAGGAAAGCCCCAGAATCTTTAGCATTTCCGATATACGGGAAAGTTGCTCCGGATTAGCTTCCATAGCTACAGATGTGATGAATGTTTAAATTGTTTTCTTAGCTTGAAAGTATTGTAAATTAAATGCCGAACACAATATTTAACATTTCTTTCACTAGTATAACTCTTAGCTCATGGCAAATAATTAATGCTGCATAAGATACACTCACATGGAGCAAATCCTTCAGCAGCTTATTGAGTCTGACAGGTTCCTTTCCTCTTTTCCCATAAGAGTTTTAAAGGCTGCAAATGGCTTTTTGCAGCTGTCTCTTGACGTAACAGAAAACCTCATGCGCCCAGGGCAGGTAATGAATGGCGGAGCGATAATGTCTGTAATGGACGCGGCGGGTGGGCTTTGCGCATTTACCAGTGGTGACATCACCAATGAGTTCACAGTCAGCATGACCTGCAATTTTCTCAGGCCAGTTCAATCCGGAACAGTTACTGTAACTGCAAGAACCATAAGGAGGGGAGGGACACTGAACTTCTGCACAATAGAAATGGTATCTGGATCCGGTGAACTTCTTGCAGAGGCAAGCGGTGTCTGGAGAATAACAAGGACAAGGCAGTAAGGGAAATTTAATTGCCTCCCGCTGACATATCAAAGGGACTCTGATGATCGATATAGACGAGAACTGGCACGAGGGGTTTCTCTCCGGGAAGAGGGTAATAGTTGGAGCTACAGCAAGCATTTCGGTGTACAGGCTTCCAGACATAATCAGGGAAATCAGGAGGGAGGGTGCGGAGGTGATCGTAGGAGCGTCAGAAGAATCCCTTGAACTCATTGGGGAGAAGGTGTTGCACTGGGCCTCAGAAAATCGTGTGGTGAACAAAATAAGCGGCGATATAGAACATATAAACCTCTTTATGGGAAGGTCTGAAGACACTGCTCTTCTCATTGCTCCGGCAACATACAATTTCATTGGGAAGGCAGCTTCAGGCATTGCAGATGACGTGCCTTCCCTGTTCTTTTCCTTTGCCTTTGGAAATGGGAATCCTGTGATCGTAGTCCCGGTAATGCATGAAGCAATGTTTTCCAACAGCATATTTTCAAGAAACCTTGATAAACTCCGGTCAGCTGGTGTCTCAATTGTCCCACCACATATAGCCGCCGGGAAGGCTAAGATCTCGGAGCCAGAACTGGTAGTGGATTACGTGTGCCGGTCACTTGGAAAACATCCTCTAGCAGGGAAAAGGTCGCTTGTCATTGGGGGATCCGGGAGCGAACCCATTGATCCCGTTAGGTCCATAAGCAATGCATCCACAGGATTCACCGGGGTCTGGTTTACAAGAAACCTATTCAGAGAGGGCGCAGATGATATCTGCTATGTTGGAAATTCCATGTTTCCATTGCCAGGTTACGTGAGATTTCTGAAAGCGTCAACCATGGACGAGTTCAGGGACAGAACTCTCCTCGCACTATCAGAAATGCCGCCTGATGTTGTGATATGCCCCGCCGCACTCCCAGATTTCAGGCCCGAGAAATCATCCAGTGAAAAGATAGACAGTGGGAGCGATGTTAAACTGACATTGAAAAGGAACAGGAAACTCCTGGAGGACATAAGGGCAAGGTATGGCGGTCCTTTGGTCTCCTTCAAGCTTGGTGATGAACCGCCCTCAAGAAAGGATATCGGGGAGAATGACTTTGTGGTTTTTAATTCATATTCATCGAGATCTGGGCCATTTGGGGAAGTCTCTAACGATTACATCCTCATTACGAGGGATCAGGAAATAAAGCTAGGGAAGCTCCCGAAACCAAAACTGACGCTTGAAGTAATTAGGAAGGTCTCAGGTGCGTTACATGGATGAGATTTCCGTTCTTGCTGTGCAGGCACCTAGAATGCGCATAAAGGATGCTGCTGCGTACTTCCAATCGGCTATCCAGAGAACTGGCGGCAAAGAGTTTGACTTCATCCTGTTCCCAGAGAAGTGGGTTCTGGATGAATTATCTGAAAGAAGCAGCGAATTCCAGGAATTATTGAACATTTTCTGCAAGTATTCCGATGCATATGGCTGCGTTGTTTTGCCCGGGAGTTTCTCATTGCTTGACGGGGGCAAGCTGTTTAACACAGCACCTGTGATTTATAGGGGAAGCGTGCTGGGGTTTCAAGAAAAGATATCGCTATTCCGTTCCGAGGTCGGCAAATACACGCCTGGAAAGGAAGTCCGGGTCTTTGAAGGAAATGTGAAATTTTCAATTGCCGTCTGCTATGATATTGACTTCCCATACTATTCAAGAATTGCTGCCCAGAAGGGGGCAGACGTTATTCTGAACCCATCCCTAATACAGGCAAAATTTCATGAGATGTGGCATCTCTATGTCTTGGCAAGGTCGCTTGAAAACAGGATACCAATCGTGTCCGTCAACTCTTTGTCCGAACCATTCGGAGGAAATTCTGTTTCAACAATACTTGTGGACAACGGAGATGGGGTGATGATCCATGCTGACAGGGCTGAAAGGATGGAGATAGCAGTATTCAGGATAGATGTTGGTAACATGAGGGAGCTGCGCAGAAAGAGGCTTATGGAAGACCCTGGCACCTATGGCCTACTCACGAAGTGAGAGAATTTATGATAGCAGCAACCTCATCCGGATGAGTCCAGTGAGGGACATGCCCTGCCCCGTTTATTCTGTGGATGTTGCTCGATCCAATTGAGTTGGCTAGTTCAATGGCATAGCGCACAGGTATGATGGTGTCTTCTGTGCCCCATATTATTTCGGTTCTGCATTTTATCCTTTCCAGTTCCTGCTTAGCGAGCTTTTCCTTGCCCGTCGCATTGGACCGGACTATGCCTCTGATAATCTCTTCAGAATTCAACGGATTCATCCTCATTACCTTCCGGACAAATGCTTCCTGGCCTTCTGGGCCTGATTCCCCAACAGTTGGATTTATTCCAGCTGAATCCTCGAGCACGATGGCTTTAGGTTGCAACATATCCACACTTAACCTGAGTGCGACCCAACCCCCGTATGAATGCCCACCCAGGATGAAGTCATTCAGGCCAAGCTCACGAATAAGGTATGCCATGCCGATTTCCTGATCCTTGATCGTAAAATTGAAGCCTTGCTTTTCCGAGTGACCATGCCCTATCAGATCTGGCATGATTATATCCCATTTTGAAGATAACTTTGGAACCAGCCTGAGCCAGTTATTTCCGCGCCCTCCAAGGCCATGGAGCAAAACAATGGGTATAGACCCCTTCCTCCGCAGGTATGAAACGGTCATTCCATGGCCACTTATCGAATCCCGAGATACTTCGAATTCCATTTGCAAATATCCACCGCTGACTGGCTTCTACACGCGTTGAATGTGCATTTAACAGGTGTGCAGGCAATTCTCTTGTACCCTGTCAGTGGTACTTTTCATCGTATTTCTTAGCGGATCTCTTCAGGTCTTCCAGCGCATCAGATTTTGATGCCCAGCCAAGCACCTCAGTCTTCTTGTTCTCCAGCAACTTGTAAGTCTGGAAAAAGTTAGCCACCTCATCCAGAAGATGTTTAGGCAGGTTGTCTATTGTCTGTACCTCCTTGAAGTTTGGGTCATTGCTGGCAACAGCAAGTATCTTGTTGTCTGTATCACCCTGGTCTATCATCTTCATCATCGCAATAGGACGAGCTTTCAGCAGAATTCCTGGAAAAGTTGGCTCACTTATCAGCACCATGACATCTATGGGGTCACCGTCATCATAGAGAGTTTGGGGAATAAGGCCATAGTCAAGGGGATAATGAACAGAGGAGTGAAGAACCCTGTCCAGTAGAACAACAGGGAATTCCTTGGAAATCTCATACTTGTTCTTGCTTCCCTTTGGCGTTTCCACTATGACGTTGAATTCTTCCGGGAACTTCGATCCCCGATCCACAGTGTGCCAGTAACTGTTGTTTTTAGCCATAGCAGTTAATAGCGTGTCATTATTTATAAGTCACCATAATTGCATAAAAACATCCATTCCATTGAGGCAAAAATTAAGTGGCGATAAATACTGCAGTGAAAGGTTATGCGCCGCGAAGAATAATAATATTCCTATGGATTCTCAATATAATTATCTATGGCAATGAAACCAGGCAGGATCATTTCCTACAGCCCATTCCGAATAAGTTTCGCTGGAGGCGGCACTGACATAGACCCGTTCTGCAGCAAGTTTGGAGGGGCTGTAGTCAATGCTACAATCGACAGGGGCGTTATGATATCATACACCCCAGACGATTTTGATCTTGAGATAAGCTCCAGGGACTTTGTAAGGAGCATTGTGGTCTCCAATCACGAAAGACCTGTTGATGCCCTTGAATCAATGTATAAACTACTTGAACAAGAAGGAATCAACACAGGGCGAATAGCTGTTACCAGTGGAGTGCCTCCAGGATCAGGGCTGGGCTCATCGAGCGCACTTGTCACAGCACTTATTTCCATGATATACAGCATTAAAGGTATAACAATAGAACCAGGAAAAATAGCTTCCGAAGCATACCGGATAGAGAGGGACCTTTTTGGTGTCACTCTCGGAAGGCAGGACCCGTATGCGATAGCAATTGGGGACTTCAAGTATATGGAATTCCATGGGGACTCGTTCAGAATGGTTCCGTTAAATTCCAATGCATCCTTTGTAAGCGAGCTGGAAAAAAGGATTCTCCTAGTTTACACTGGCAGGACCAGGGAAAGTTCCAAAGTATTGAGAGAACAGGTGGAGCTCACTGTGAGGGGGGAGGCAAGGACACTTGAAATCCTCTCAGAGATAAAGAGATCAGCCGATCAGGCCATGGATGCTGCAAGGAAAGGCTCCATAGAGGAATTTGCAAAGATCATGAACACTGGTTGGGAACTAAAGAAAAAGCTCGGGAGCGGAGTGACTAACCAAAAGATAGACTCCATAATATCGGCGGCCCACGAAAACGGCGCCATCGCTGCCAGGCTCATGGGCGGCGGGTCTGAAGGATTTGTCTTGGCAATCAGCAGGAAAGGCGAGCTTGGAAAACTTCAAAAAGCAATATCAGATTATTCTGACTTTGCGATCAGGGTCTCATTTGACCGGGGCGGAACAAGGACTGGCAAACGCTCAGTGATCCCATTCTGATTCAATAAAATAATGGAGGATCCTGTAGGTGAGACCCCAAACGACAAGGTCTCCGAACTTAAAGGCGGGAAGCTGTGTTCCATCATATCTGCTCTCTATTCTTTTATCCAGGTCCACTATCCTTATTTGATCTATTTCAGGGCCGGGAGCTGCACCGTCAAAGTTCGGAACCAGGACAACAAATGGGTACACCACAAGGCTGGGACGGCTATTTGGCGTAAATCCAACGAGCTGTTTGTGGATCTGGCTCTCGGAGAGCTGAAGGTTTACCTCTTCCCTGACTTCCCTGACAAGTGTTTCCAGGGCAGTCTCTCCCGGTTCAGAGTGGCCGCCTGGAAGCGCAACATTGCCTGACCATGGATCTCCCGGGTATTCCTTCCTCTTAACGAGTAGGCAGTTCCTTCCATTGAGAAGGATGCCTACTGACGCTCTTTCCTGCGGGATCATGCAATCAGATGAATTATGTCGCTTACCTTTGAACCGGGATTGATACCAATGCTTCTTGCTCCACTCGTCGCCTCTTTGACCTGGGCGTTAAGCATGTCGTCAAGTGAGTTTACGCCTGTGACCCTGATGGCTACATCGTTCAGCTTCTCTGCAGCATCGATGTTAAGGTAACCGCACATCACATATCCCTTCTCACCCTTCAGAATAAGAACGGGCGCCTTGAAAAGAGGCATCCTCATGTACTGTAATCTCTTGCCTTCTATCACAACTTCACGGCTCTCGATCATTATGAAAGTGAGGACGGTGTCCAATAAAAATATAATGCCAATGCTGGGTGTCTTGAAGACGTACCCTTCAGGACGCAGGAAACACTAAATCCTTCTGGCGCCATTCAGGGATCAGGTATGAAAATTGCGTATTTGGGCCCGGCGGGTACGTGGAGCTGCGTTGCTGCGTCCCTGGCAAGCCCAGAAAGCACCGGTGTTCCAGCTTCCTCTTTCCAGGACGTGATCAGGCTAACAGAGAATGGTATCACAGACTTCGGCATCCTACCCATCGAAAATTCGGTTGAAGGCCCTGTCCCCGAGGTTCTGGACATGCTTTTGGAAACCCAGCTGGTTATAATTTCTGAACACATGATATGCATCAGGAATGCTCTACTTTCCAACTCCAGCAGCATAAAAAGAATATATTCCCACCACCAGGCTATTGCGCAGTGCAGAAATAACATAAGACGGCTCTTCCCGGATGCGGAAATTGCTGAGGTGAATTCAACGGCTGAAAGGGCTGGAAGCTTGTCTGCAGAACATGGAGAAGCAGTCATAGGTTCTGCTTATCTAGCTAGATTCTATGGCCTCAGAGTTATAGCCGAAAACCTGAACGATTACCCACTAAATGTGACAAGATTTGTGATCCTCGGCAGGAACGGGGCCATGCCAACCAAGAGAGACAAGACATCAATATCCTTTGTCCTCCTAAATGATGGCCCGGGTTCTCTTGTCAGGGCACTTTCAATATTCTCAAACCGCGGAGTAAACCTTTCTATGGTTATTTCAAGGCCAGAGAAGAAGGATCCGGGGGTATACAGGTTCTTTGTTGACGCCGATATGCATGCCTTGGACCCGAAATCTCAACCAATACTCAATGAACTGAAGAGCCTCTGCAGAGAATTCACCATAAAGGGATCATACCCAAAGGCGGACTGGAATGCACCAGTGGGCTGCATGGATAGGGACAACACCACTGATGGCTGATTTAGAAATGGTTATATAGAAGTTTATTTTTACTTGCTTGATGAGACTATGATAGGAGGACAACCCATATTCATATTAAAGGAAGGCACTAAGAGAGAGACAGGCAAGGATGCCATGAAGAACAACATTGACGCAGCCAAGAGCATTGCCAATGCCGTTAGATCCAGCCTTGGCCCAAGAGGAATGGACAAGATGCTTGTCGATTCGCTTGGGGACATAGTCATCACCAATGACGGCGTTACCATTCTAAAGGAGATGGATGTTGAGCACCCTGCTGCGAAGATGATGGTAGAGGTCTCCAAGACCCAGGATGCTTTTGTCGGGGACGGTACAACAACTGCCGTCGTTGTGGCAGGCGCACTTCTGCAGGAGGCAGAGGGGCTAATTAACCAGAATGTCCATCCAACAGTTATTTCAGCAGGGTACAGAATGGCTGCTGACCAGAGCAAAAAGATACTGGATGAAATCGCGAAACCTGTGAAGTTCACCGACAAGGAACTTCTCATGAAGATGGCAGAAACTTCACTGAGCAGTAAGAGTGCATCCTCAAGTAAGGAAAAATTGTCCGAGATTTCATACAACGCAATAAAGGCAGTTGCAGAGAAGATCGACAACAGGTACGTTGTTGATTTTGACAACATTCAGATAGTGAAAAAGCAGGGAGGCGAAATCGAGGATACTCAGCTAATCAATGGGATCATCGTGGACAAGGAAAAAGTCCACCCCGGCATGGCAAACTTCGTCAAGAATGCAAAGATTGCGCTTCTCAATGCAGCACTGGAGATAAAGAAGCCAGAGTTTGACACAAACATAAGGATTGATGACCCATCAATGATTCAGAAATTCCTCTCCCAGGAGGAGTCCTTGCTGCGAGAGATGGTCCAGAAAGTGAAGCGCACTGGGGCTAATGTACTTATCACACAGAAAGGGATAGATGACCTGGCACAGCACTATCTTGCAAAGGAGGGCATCTACGCAGTGCGCCGTGTAAAGAAGAGCGACGTTGAGAAACTCAGCAAGGCAACAGGAGCTACTATCGTTTCCTCAATTGATGAGCTGAGCGAACAGGACCTCGGGCATGCGGACCAGGTTGAGCAGGTAAAGATTGGCGAAGACTACATGACATTTGTAACAGGCTGCAAGAACCCCAAGGCTGTCAGCATATTGGTAAGAGGCGGAACTGAGCATGTAGTGGACGAGATCGAAAGATCAATTACAGACTCAATCCACGTTGTGGCCGCTGCAGTAGAAGATGGAAAGTATGTTACAGGCGGTGGATCTTCAGCAGCTGAAATTGCTCTCAGGCTCAGGGAGTATGCCTCAAAGGTTGGAGGAAGGCAGCAGCTTGCCATTGAGAAGTTTGCAAATGCGATGGAAGAGATCCCAAGGGCGCTTTCCGAAAATGCAGGCCTTGATGCCATAGACATACTGATCAGGCTGAGGAACGAACATGCCAAGGGAAACAGGTTCGCCGGTGTGAACGTCTTCTCTGGGGAAGTGGATGACATGGAGAAGCTCGGTGTGATAGAACCAATACGTGTTGGCAAGCAGGCAATAGACGCTGCCACCGAGGCTGCTGTGATGATCCTCAGGATTGATGATGTGATTGCCACAAAGGGTTCCAAGGGCGGATCTCCAGGCAAAACTCCATCGAGTGAAGAGGGCGGAAGCGGAGAAGACTGATCACTCTGGTACTTCCACATTTTAATTTTTTTATTTCCCTTATCAAGCCGTTTTCTTATTGATATTAACTACAGCCAAATACAATACTTTTAATGCTTAATACGTAGACCCATAAATTATGCGAAGAGAAACAATTCCAATTCAAAGAAATATGAGTGTAGAGGAACTTGCGAAAAACCTATCAAGATTCTTGGGAATGATACGAGGATACTCAAGCGGTTTTATTTCATAAGATACAGGTACAAAGGTGATCCAGGGGAAACAGCTATGGAGAAGGTTGATGTACCTTCCACAATAATCCCTGATCTCAGTACCATGGAATTCCTTTGGAAAAGCATCAAGCGCATTAATTACAGGACATTGATCGCATCAGAAATGCACCTGAAGGCAGTGATTGAAAGCGCTTTCGATATGTTTTAGATGTTCAACTCTTACTGAATGGGATGGATCAGGAAGTTCGCTCCAACGATACAACAACTATCAAAAGTTAGGTATTCAACAACAATAATGCGATGTTCACTTTCATGGCGTAATGTATCCTAATGTGCCATGGATGGCGAGATATAACGCCATTGGGCTGAAATAAAGATTAAAT
>JAVZLI010000018.1:0-10767 GCA_038883835.1 Thermoplasmataceae archaeon | reverse complement strand
GAAGAGGATGGGAAAAAATACCTCTACAGAAATCTGAACTCTGAATTCATAAGAATATTTGATAGCCTGTCCAAGGGTATCGTTCCTGATGTTGAATCGAATCCCGTCAATCGAGTCCCGGATCTAAAGCATTTCCTCATCGAGTACGGAGAGTACCGAGTGAGGCAGACATTTACAAGGGATCAGGTCTTAAGAAAAATAAGGTTGGCAGTCCCTGATCTTGATGAATCAATTAACAGAATATACGGTAGGGTCAGGGATATATTGCCTGTATTTGGCATGGACCAGGCCCAGCTGAAGGATCCATGTGGCTTCTTTAGCACGATTTTTAATAGCAATGCCGTGCCAGAGCAGCTTACCCAGTTATTGGAAGCGGGGAAGGACCTGTGCCAGGCTAGATCCAGAATCCTTTCTCTCCTGGCGGATGGCATACGGGATATTATGCCGAATACATGCCAGCTGGCTGGAGAAGACATAAGCCTGGCCCTGCTGGCAGAAGCTGGGAGCCTCAGATCACTAGCTGAAATGCCAGCAAGCGGGATTCAGGTTCTGGGGGCTGAGACCGCATTATTCAAGCACCTTACAACAGGGTCACCGCCGCCAAAACATGGAGTAATCTTCAAATTTCCAGGGATCACATCTTTACCCAAAAAATTAAGGGGAAGAGCCTGCAGAGTTGCTGCAAACCAGATAGCTATCTGCGTCAGGGCAGATTTTCTTGGACGGAGAATCGACGTTGCACCGCTTAAGGCCAAAATAGATAGAGCTCTTGCCATCAGGGAATGAAGGTCTCAAGCTCGCTCTGCCTGGTTCCCTGAAGCTGATCAGGCAGAGGTTGAGGATACTTCCCTGTCAAACATCCCAGGCAGAGGTCGTCCTTGCGCATGCCAATGGATTCAACCAGACCTTCTATGGATACATATCCTAAGGAATCTGCACCTATTTCTGCCCTTATCTGTTCAAGTGTTTTTCCCGCAGCTATGAACTGATCCTTTGTTTTCATATCCACTCCAAAGTAACAGGGGGCAACAATCTGGGGAGATCCGACCCTTACGTGAACTTCACGCGCACCTGCTCCCCTAAGAAGCCCCACAATTCTGTGCATCGTGTTTCCACGCACTATGCTGTCGTCAACGAGAACGACCCGTTTTCCATCAATCTCAGACTTAATCACGTTCAATTTTAGCCTAAGTGAGCTGTTCCTGGCTTCCTGTGTAGGCATTATAAATGTCCTCTCAGAAAATTTGTTCTTTATCAGCCCCTCACTATACGGTATTCCTGATTCAAGGGCGTAGCCCAGAGCCTGGGCTCTGCCTGAGTCCGGAACGCCAACCACCACATCAGCGCTTACTGGAAATTCTTTGGCAAGTTTCCTTCCAAGCCTGATCCTCGTTTGAAAAACTTCTATGCCATCTATTATGCTGTCTGGCCTGGCAAAATACACATACTCGAACATGCAATGTGAGATCCGTTTGCCTCCCACCGTAAATAGTGTTCTGGGGCCATCCTTTGTTATTTCAACAGCTTCTCCCGGGGCAAGGTCCCTTACGAATCTGGCGCCTATTATATCCAGTGCGCAGCTCTCAGACGCCACAACATAATTGCCATCAACTTCCCCTATGCAGAGGGGCCTAAATGCATACGGGTCTCTCAGTGCAAAGAGGCGGTCGTTTAGCATTAGTGTAACTGCATAGGCTCCCTTCAAACGCTCCATTGCACGCTTGATACCCGTCTCAACATCATGCTGAACGATCTCACGGGATAGGAGCATTAGCATTACCTCAGTGTCGGATGATGTCAAAAAGGTAGATCCCTGTTTCATCATCTCATCCCTGAGCCTATTTGCATTGGTAATCTCGCCATTATGTGAAATGCTCAGGGAACCAACGGAGTTTGTTACGAGAAACGGCCCAGCATTTTCCATAGTTTTTGAGCCGGCCGTTGAATATCTTGTATGGCCTATCCCAACAGTTCCCCTTAGATATTCCTGAACATCAAGATTCCTGTCTGAAAAAACTTCCGCAACAAGGCCCATCCCTTTCCTGAGATGTGTTGTACTACCATCAAAGGTAGCGATACCTGCGCTTTCTTGTCCTCTGTGCTGTAATGTTTTTAGCGCTGTAAGCAAGAAAGGAAATGCTTGATGGTTCCCGAGAAAACCAACAACAGCGCAATTCTCACTTGGCTTTAGCCCATCTATAGTATCTGATTCTTGCAGCTGGAAAGCCACAGTGAGAGCACCTCTTCTGCCTTATGTGGTAACTGTGATGACCACACCTTCTGCAGGTAATGTGTACCTTCTTATTGTTCATCTTTCCCATTACTGCAGTTCCATTGCTCACTGATTCTCACCCCTTGATGGAGAAACAAATATGACATTGTCTCCTCTTACCAATATCCTCTCGAATACACCGCTGGTTTGCCCAGCGATCGTTTCACCGGCATTTTTGATAACGAGATTCATATAGACGTCATAACCCTCAAGGACTCCTGAATAGGTCCTATTGCCTTTGACATCAACAAGGACGCTCTTTTCGATAGACCCTCTCAGAACATCCATCGGCTTAACGCTACCGCTCTGTGGTTTTGGCATCTGATTTCACTGCCAGATTGGAAGTTGATATTTAACACTATTGTGATGAGTTCTAGCCCTACAATGGAGTAACTACTAAACCTTATATCAATAGAAATCATTTGCCTGGGCACTCATGGTAAACTGTCATGAGAGTATTGATAAAGGGTGAAAGCGTTGAAGATGCCCAAAACGGTTATGATGTACTGTCCCCATTGCAATAAACACACCGAACATGAGGTTGAAAGGGTAAGAAAGAAGAAGGCGAGTGAATTCAAGGCAGGTCAGCGGAGATTCAGGAGGGTAACTTCTGGTTTCGGTGGTTTCCCAAGGCCAAAATTCGAGGGAAGAGAAAAACCAACAAAGAGGGTTGCGCTCAGATTTAGGTGCCAGGTATGTAAGAAAGCTGTCACACCACCTGGAATAAGGGCAAAGAAATTTGAGCTTGTGGAGGCATAGAGATGGCTGAGAGCAGGTTTACAAAGCCTAAGAACATAGGCAGCAAATTCGTGAGATTAAAATGCAGGGATTGCGGAAATGAGCAGGTCACTTATACCAGAGTGACCTCGACTGTTACCTGCAACATATGCGGGTCAACCATAGCCAGACCAACCGGAGGCGTCTTTGAGATCTCCGCCGAGATCATAGAGGGCAATCCATGAAGAAAGCGCTTCCTGACGTGGGCGATCTAGTGGTTGTTACCATAGAGGAAGTCAAGAATTTCGGCGCCAATGTCAAGCTGGAGGAATACCCTGGGATCACCGGTTTTATCCATATAAGTGAGGTTGCTACTGGCTGGGTGAAACACATCAAAGACTATCTCAGGGCTGGCCAGAAGACCGTTTGCAAGGTCCTCAACGTTGATCCTTCGAGAACCACGGTTGAACTCTCCCTTAAGAGGGTGAACGATCATCAGAAGCGCGAAAAGATATCACAATGGAAGGAAGACCAGAAGGCGGCCAAGCTTCTTGAAATTGTGGCAAAAACTTTGAAAAAGTCTGTTGAGGAGTGCGAAGAAGAGTTTGTCGGCGATCTTATTGCGCGTTACGGGTCGCTCTATGCGGCATTTGAAGATGCAGCCTCCAGCGATGACTGGTTACCTGACAAGAAAGGAAAATGGAAGTCCGTGTTTGCAAAGGTTGCCAAGGAGAATATAACTATTCCATTCGTTAAAATTGGGGGTTACGTGGAAGCCTATAGCCTGGCAAGTGACGGGATTGACCGCATTAAGAGTACCCTTGCAGAATCAGGTGATTCCGGTGTAACCATACAATACGCTGGAGCTCCAAAATATCGTCTAACAGTGAGGGACAAGGACTTCAAGAACGCTGAGAACACGCTCAGAAAAGTGGTGCAAAAGTTGGCGGATGCCGCTAAGAAGAACGGCGTTACCCTGGAATTTAAAAGAGAATGAAATCATTGATAAGGATCTGCAAATCCTGCGGTAGCTATACCATGAAAGAGATATGCCCGAATTGCATGGGGAATACAGTAGTTGCATTACCTCCGAAATTCTCGCCAAATGATAGATTTCAGAGGTTTAGGCTAAAGGAGGTGGGTGAAGGATGGAAAAAATCGTAATGAACCAGTACAAGAGACCCAGGCTTAACAATCCGGTTATGATAGGCGGGTTGCCAGGAATAGGCAACGTTGGGAAGATAGCCGCTGAGTACCTGATTGAAAAGCTCAAGATGGAAAAGTTTGCAGATATATTCTCCCAGTACCTCCCGCCACAGGTATTCATAGATGACAACGGAGTGGTAAGGCTCGCCAGGAACAGCATTTATTACAAGAAAATTCCGTCTAAGAATGATCTCCTTGTTCTTGTGGGGGATTTTCAGGGAACAACACAGGAAGGTCAATATGAGCTTACACACTTTGTCCTGGAACTGGCAAAAAAGCTCAATGTATCAGCAATATACACACTCGGTGGCTACAGCACAGGGAAGATCGTCGATAACCCGCGCGTATTGGGGGCAGTTACTGATGAGGAGCTTCTCGGCCCCTTGCAAAAGATAGGAGTAGTTTTTCCCAGAGGAGAGCCAAGTGGCGGAATAGTTGGAAGTGCTGGAATCATGCTGGGACTTGGCATGGAGATGTTTGATATAAGGGGGGCCTGCCTTATGGGCGAAACTTCCGGATACTTTGCGGACCCAAAGGGAGCTAGGGAGGTTGTCAAGGTTCTTAAGGAAATACTTGGCATCGATTTGGACCTCTCAGAAATAGAAGAGAGGAGCAGGCAAATTGAGCAGATCACAGAAAAAATGCAGGACGAAGGCCAAGGACGGTTATCCCAAAAGGAAGACCTCGGGTATTTTGGATGAACTGTAACCCTGGACAACTGTTGATCTCCAGGGCATTTTTCTATCCTTTCCTATTTCTTGGGTGCAGTAACCTGACTTTGCATCATCCAAGGAATGCATTATAGTGAATGTTTTTTTAACTCCTCTCGTTTCACAGCACAATGCCGCCAAAACGGAAGGAAGGCGCGGAATACCGGGAAACTTCTATTTCTGAGTTCTTTGAAAAGAATAGGCATATCCTTGGCTTTGACTCTCTCCAGAAGGCCCTTTTCATGATAGTAAAAGAAGCAGTAGACAACTCTCTGGATGCCTGTGAAGAGTATTCCATCCTGCCTGATCTCAACATTGAAATTGCCAGGGAAGGGGACGATATTTACAGGATCACTGTGGCTGACAACGGCCCTGGCATAGAAAGGAAGGTTGTTCCACTTGTGTTTGGGAAGCTACTTTACGGTTCAAGATTTCATTCATACAGGCAGAGCAGGGGCCAGCAGGGCATAGGCATTACTGCTGCAATACTGTATGGTCAGGTAACGACTGATAAGCCAGCAGAAATTATAACCAAAAGGCTTGAGGATGACGTGGCCTATTCTTTTGTCCTCAGTATAGACATCAAGAAGAACGAAGCCGACGTGCGCGAAGAAAAACCAGTGATATGGGATAGGGAACATGGCACATTGGTATCAATAAGGGCAAAGGGAAGATACCAGACGGGAAAACAGTCAGTCATTGAGTATATTAGGCAAACCGCCATTGCTAATCCTCACGCAAAAATCATTTTCACAGATCCAGATGGAAAGACGCTTGTTATACAGCGGGCAACAACAGAAGCCCCCAAACCTCCCAGGCCAATTAAACCTTATCCCTTGGGGCTAGAGCTCGGGGATCTTATTGAGATTCTTTCTGCAAGCAAATCAGAAACCCTGAGAGAATTTCTGCAGAATGACCTGAGCAGGATTACCGCAAACACCGCCATGGAAATAATTCGGGAATCTAAACTGAGCCCAGAAATGAAGCCTGATATGATCAGGGGTGATGATGCAAAGCGGCTGATAGAAGCATTTTCCAGAGTGAAATTGATGCCGCCGCCACCTGAATGCCTTTCCCGTCTTGGAGTAGATTTCATCAGGAAAGGCCTTAAGAATGTATATGGCGAGGAACGCCCTTCTTTCTATTGCAAACCAGTGAGCCGGCCCCTTTCTGTGTACAATGGAAACCCATTTTCTGTGGAGGTTGGCATGGTATTCGGAGGCATGCTTCCTTCCGATCAACCGGTAAGGGTTGTGCGGTTTGCCAATAAGGTACCTCTCTTGTATCAACCTGGTGCGTGTGCGATAACAAGGGCAGTATCAGAGGTCGATTGGAGGCCATATGGCTTCGATCAGAGGGGTGGCCAGGGAATCCCATTTGGCCCAGCAATAATATTTGTCCATGTTTATGGCATCAGGCTGCCATATACTTCAGAATCCAAGGAGGCTATAGCCCCTGTGGAGGAGATTATCCAAGAGATAACCAATGCACTGAAGCGATCAGGACGGGACGTGAAAACCTTTCTAAGCAAGAAGGAAAGGAGGAAAAAGCTCTATGAAAAATTCCGTCTTGTGGAGACCCTATTGCCTGAAATTGCCAGGAAAAGTTCCGCGATACTGGAAGCGCAGCAGCCTGATGTCAGGGCAGTCATGTCCAAGATAGTCAATGTTGTATATATAACAGAAGATTTTCAGCAAAATGGCGAAAAAGTCACCATAAGGCCAAGGGTATTCAACTACACTGGATCATCTGTCAGCTTCGAACTTTTTGCCGAGATTCCTGGCCAGGATGGCAAGAACGCAATGAGATCATTTCCTGTTTCATCACTTGAACCAGGAAAATACTTCGAATTTGAGATTACTGTTGAGTACACTTTGGGGGAGTATCCAGGAACGGATTACTATTTCAAAGGAATCGATCTTGTCCATGTCCAGGGAGCTGAGCCTCTCCCTGCTGACTATGGATATGCCAAAATTCAGATCGAGGGTGATGAAGACTGACTGAAGCAACATGGAAAGCGTTGAAATCTGTTGTAGAAATGATATATGAAGACCTCAGTAGAGGAAATGTACCTGGCATTTCGATACCTTCGAGAACGAAGGACAACATTGTCATGGATCCAATAAAGGGAGTCTGGAAATATGGGGACAGCATAATTTCTAGGGCCGCTTCCAGCGTTGACGGTGCTGAATATCTTGTAAAGGTGCTTTACGTCATAGACTTTATTCGTGAGATGATGGCTGGGAACAAGTCGTCTACACTGAGGGAGATGTATTACATCTCTGAGGGGTGGAAGCTTGCAAAGTTTCAGACCCAGGATGAGTCAAACATGCTGGCTGAGGATCTAGAGGTAATAACAAAGCTTCTCAGGGAGGATATGAGGCTGCGGCCCGAAGAGAACGGAGCAAGCATCCTTGGAAACATCACAATTGAAGAGAAGACGAGAAAGGGCGAGTTCAAAAGAATAAACTGCAAGGACGACGTTGGAGATGGTGGCTATTCCGTGCCTTACAGTGTTGAGGATGACAAGCTACGGATCATAGAGTCGGATGCTGATTTTGTTCTTGCCATTGAAACAGGCGGAATGTTCGACAGGCTCGTTGAGAACGGGTTCGATGAATCGAGCAGGGCCATACTAGTCCATCTTAAGGGCCAGCCTGCGAGGAGCACAAGAAGGCTCCTTAAGAAAATGAATTCGCAGATGAAGCTACCGGTTTACGTCTTTACCGATGGAGACCCTTGGTCGTTCAGAATATATGCTTCCATAGCATATGGTGCCATAAAGACGGCTCACATTTCAGATTATCTCGCGGTTCCCAGTGCCGAATTCATTGGCATAACAGCATCAGATATCCTCAACTACGATCTCCCCACAGATACACTTAACGAGAGGGATGTTGCGGCGTTGAATTCCGAACTGAAGGACCCAAGGTTCAATACCGGGTTCTGGAAACAGGAGATTGAGACTATGCTCAGGATAAACAAGAAGGCTGAACAGCAGGCACTGGCAAAGTATGGCCTGGACTATGTAACCAATACTTACCTTCCAGAAAAACTATCTGAACTGTCAGGATTCCGGGAGTGATAAGATGAAAATTGCCCTAATTCAGATGCAATCAACAGGAGATAAACAGGCGAACCTTTCGAGGTCACTGGAATTGGCGAAGAAGGCACTTGGCAATTCCCCAAAGGTAGTGATATTCCCAGAATATCAGATGATGCTTCCTGATTTCTCTGACCCTGAATCCGCCAAGAGAAACTCGGAGCCGCTTGAGGGTCCCTTTACCTCAGCCTTCAAAGAGATTGCAAAGAAGAGCCATACATATTTTATGATCAATATTCTCGAAAAGAATCTCTATTCGCTCAAGCCATACAATACAACTGTCTTCATAGACGATATGGGCATAATTGTAGGCAAATACAGAAAGATGCATCTGTTTGATGCGTACAGCTTTCATGAGGGGAACGTCTATGAACCCGGCCGGGAGAAGGTCCACCCCTTTGAGATTCCCGATCTCTCAATAGGTGCACAGATCTGTTACGATCTGCGCTTTCCCGAACCCTCACGAATGCTCAGGCTCATGGGATGCGAGATTCTAACCTATCAGGCTGGCTGGTTCAGTGGGGAGCGGAAACTTGAGACATGGAGGACGCTTCTAAGGGCACGTGCAATGGAAAATGCCGCCTTTGTTTTGGGCATAGCCCAGTGTGGACCGAATTTCACTGCCCACAGTATGGCAGTGAGTCCGTACGGGGACATAATTGCTGAGGCTGGCGAGGGAGAACAGATATTGGATGTCGATCTCGATCTTTCCTTGATTTCGAAATATTCCGCCGATGTTCCACTGCTCAAACAGAGGCGGCTTGATCTTTATGATGTTTCTGGGCTATAAACCTCAAAATATCAAGCATTTCACTTACCCCTGAAACCCTGTACCTGGCTGCCGTGTCCCCTTCACCGACCTTAATTGTAATCGCATCTTGGTTTAACCTGAACGCATCTTCATCCGTTGTGTCATCGCCCGCTATGATCGCTGGCCTTCCATTCCTGATATTCCTGACAGCCACGCCCTTATTCACCCCCGGGATCCTCATTTCGTAGATCTCCTTTCCAGCCCATAATTCGAATCCGTACTCTTCAGCAATTTTAGATAGTTTCTTCCTCAAAATTGGCTTCATATTGTTATCGATGAGCCAAGTGGTAAAACTAACCGCGCCACCCTTATCCCTGATCCTGATTCCTGGGAAATCATGAATGATTTCATTCCTCATTGCGTAAACCTGGGCAGACTTCAGTTTGTATTCTGTGAAATTCTGGCAAAAATATGGTTCAGATCCTTTCATCTTTACGATTGCTCCATGGAGGGCAATTAGGTTGAATCGGTTTCCAAGGAACCTTTCCATGTCACCCAACGTCCTGCCAGTCACAATGAAAAGATCATAGGCTTCCGAAATTGCTACAAGAAGGTGTAGGGCATCGCGATCAAGATAGGAACCGCTTGGATCAGGGCTTATTTCAACAAGAGTACCATCATAGTCCAGAAAGATCATTGCATTTTTGGACAGAAACGCATCAATTTCCGCCAATACTGCTGTATTCATTCAAGTACC
The DNA here is from genome assembly GCA_038883835.1 of Thermoplasmataceae archaeon. Taxonomy (GTDB): domain Archaea; phylum Thermoplasmatota; class Thermoplasmata; order Thermoplasmatales; family Thermoplasmataceae; genus UBA447. The sequence continues at coordinate 1,251 of JAVZLI010000018.1, read as the reverse complement.
TCAGGCTCATGTTTATTGTCCTTATCCACCAGGAAAGGTTATGCCTGTTCACGATCCCCTTCATCTTCTTAAGCCTGGACATAATCTCAGCCTCTGGCATATTGAGCGACTGATATATGGATTCCGCAACCTCGCCTATGTCATTTGGATTTACTATTATAGCGCCGTCCATTTCCTTTGCGGCCCCCGCGAACGAGGAAAGAATCAACACCCCATGGTCAGAGGCGGCAATAAACTCCTTTGCCACAAGATTAAGACCATCAATAAGTGGGGTTATTAATGCCACATCTGCTTGGCGGTAGTACCTTATCAAGCTTGAGTCCGATATTTTCCTGTAAATGTATACGATCGGCCTCCACTTAAGGTCGGAATGAAGCCCATTTATCCTCCCTATGGCAGTCTCAAGCTCCCTTTTCATGTTCAGGTATTCAGAAATGCTTGTCCTGCTCGGATTCACTACCATCAGGTATACAAACTTCCTTCTAAGCTCAGGGTACCTCCTCAGGAGCTCCTCAATAGCGAAGACCCTGTTGATAAGCCCCTTAGAATAGTCAAGCCTGTCTACAGAAAAGATCATCTTCTGGTCACTGAACGGCTTATTGGCCTCATTCCCCCCCTTAAATGACGAGTACATAGAAGTGTCTATGCCAAGGGGAACAGATTTTATCACCGGGTATACTCTGGCTTTCAGGATTCCCGATACACAATCTCTGAAGTTTTTTGCGTAGCCAGCAGTATGAAAAGTTACCATATCGCACGAATTGAGGCTTTCCAGAATCTGCTGCGATTCTGGGAGGATGGAATAAAACTCCCCAGCAACCCAGGGGATATGCCAGGTAAAGACAATCTTGCCCCTGTATTCCATCTCCCGAAGTATCTTTGGAACCATGGCAAGCTGATAGTCATGCAGCCATATCATGTCATCGTGTGCTGCACTCTCCATGATGTGTTCAGCAAATTTCCTGTTAACTTCATAATACATCTGGAATCCGTTATGGCTATGCTTTATCCGCTCCCGGAAGTAATGAAAGAGGGGCCATAGCGTGCCATTGGCATAATCATCATAAAACCCCTTCTTTTCTCGCGGCGTGAGGAATATCCTCTGTATTCTGTAACCATTGAGGCTCTCCTCTGGGTACCTGTAATCAAGATTGCCATCTCCCCAGCATATCCATGTTCCACCGTGGAGGCGCATTGCCCTTTCAAGAGCGACCGCTACGCCCCCAACGTTTTTTCGAATCTTCTCCACCC
>JAVZLI010000017.1:0-11038 GCA_038883835.1 Thermoplasmataceae archaeon | reverse complement strand
TAATATAAAAACTAATCAGAAACCGTCTCCCTTAGAGATCGAACACAATAAATCCTTCCCCAGATGAGGGATCAAACCTGACATTATGATAGGTTGCCGCCTTAATTACATTCCTACAGCTGGATTTTGATCTGGCAATACGGCCGCGAACATTAAAGCATATCCTGTTTCCTTCAGTTAAAAGCCCTTCGATTTTAATTGCAAGGAAATTATCTGTATCGAAAAGATAGATAAACCTGTTGAAAAGATCCACAGGCAGATCGACCCATGAAACGAAGTCCAGGCATTCTGTTACATTTGTAGCCCTTCCTAGATTTCCTGGAGGGATGCCTATTATCTCATTAAAGCCAGCTATGGCATAATTGAGCATATCAACCAGGGACGAACCCTTGAACAATACTGCAGCGTCTCCTGTGTGCTCAAGAATCTTGAACATTAAAAAGGGTATAATAAAAAAGTATTAGAAAAAAGGTATTATCACTCCGGTTTAACGGAGGATATTACAGGGATTGGTTCGTCGAGGTTCAGGCCAATTTCGTCTTCCCTCAGCTTTCTTCCTATGCTGCGCTCGTAGAACGCAATGATGTTCCTCTTGTCTTCCTTTGTGTAGTCCCTGAAGTACTTGTCTTTTTTCAGAACCTTGCCAGTTCTCTCCTCGTAGGTCTTTGCAGGGATGGAGTACTTCCTCTGAGTCGCGTCCCTGTATAGCTCAGGAATAACGTTGAAGGCACAGAATGGAACAACTCTTCCGTCTGGCATGGCATAGTGGATATCACATCTCTCAACCCTGTCCACATCATATGTGTATGGATCCATGAAGTGCATGAATCCTATAAACATCGTCTTGTAGTGGAAAGCCTTGAGGCCGTGGTAATCCCCTTCTGTGAATGCATTGTATATCATGTCCTTAAGTTTGAAGTCCTTGGGTGCCTTTTCATAGTCAACGAATTTTCCAAGCTTCATGAGAAGTTTTGGAATTGTTACCATCTTGCTGAAGCTCTTGAAGTTTGAGTTCTTGATCTCGTCAGCAAGCTCGCCAATGTATTCAAACATTCCCTTGACATCTATGAACCGCGTTATTGGGGTAACCCTGTCGCCATCTTTGAATATGTATGTACCCATTCCGCACGCAAAGTGTATTGAAAGCTTGTACATTTCCTTGCCCTTGAGCTGCTCAACAAAGCTTGAGACCTTTGCAGTAGAAGGCACAGTAAAGAAGTCTTCCCTGCCTATGAGCCCATCGGTCTGCTGCTCAATCTTTTTGATGCATCCGGGGATGGTGACGCGCTGTTTTTCCCTCATCCTGTCTGGCATTCTTCCGACAAGGCTGACAGGCTGGAAGTTGACAGCCCTGACTACATCTATGTTTGAAAGCCCAAATCTGATTATGTCACCCAGATACATGTCATTAACCCCACCAATGACGGTAGGGACAAGGACAACTCCCAATGGGGCCTTTCTGTAGTTATCAAGGGCAGCTGGAATTTCCCAGAAGTTCTTCGGGTTTGACCTTGGAGTTGGCCCATCAAAGCTTGTATATATAACATTCGAACCTGCAGCCCTTATCTTCTTCGGGAAGTCAGGATCAAAGGCTGATCTGATGCTGTTTGTGTTCAGCTGTATGTGCTCGTAGCCTTCCTCCCTGGCTATCTTTATGATGTCAATTATATCATCGCGTATAGCTGGCTCTCCGCCAGTTATCTGAACAGCATTAGCACCAACAGGCTTTTCGTTTCTCATTCTCCTCAGCATCATCCTTATCTGGTCCTGCGTGGGCTCGTAAATCGGCTCGTTTTCCTTCGCGTAGAAGAAGCAGTACCAGCATGAAAGATCGCACCTGTTTGTGACTACAACGTTACCGAGGCCAGTATGCGACTTGTGCTTTATGCAAAGACCACAGTGCGTTGGGCACACGATCTTTGATTCCAGGTATGCAACATGAGGGTTAAGAATTCTTACACCTGGGTCCAACCACTTCTTTGCTTCCTGATACATTTCATAGTCTTCCCAGTATTTTTCCTTAGTTACACCGTGCTCTGAGCATTCTTTGATAAGCTTAACTTCGCCAGCATGCTCATAGACAATTGCGGGAATTCTCATCTGGTCAAATTTCTCATCGTCCACACAGATTGGGCAAAGGCTTTCGGTGACCCTTATCACCATCATGTCAGGAGTTATCAGGTGACCCATCGCTGAGATAAACTCTTCCACTGTTTTGAATGGAGCATTCTTGCTTATCTCGAAATCATTTGCAAATCTGATTTCTGGATACCTGTTTCTCTCTTCTTCCATTATCATCTAGGTTACACCTATCTCTCTGAGTAAGATTACTATTATTAAAAGTATTTTGTCGTTATCATTACTAATTTCGTGTTGTTATTAGTAGCAAAGGGAGTGACAAATTTTAAATGCCTATCAAATTAGCTATATGTGTCATTTTTCCCTCAAGCAATAGGTCCTCAGGAAACGAAATAACCGTCAAGGATGAACTTAGAATTGACCTGGAAACCACGCTTGTTCCGCATTTTTAAGTTAAACATAATATTGTATTTAAATGGATATCCTTCCCTATAGGTACGGTATTAGCCTTGAAAGCTAATTTAGGTGCAAAACTAGATCAGTTCAAAAAAGCATATCATACTCAGGGATTGAGGCAGACTGGTTCCAGGAATTATTTACGGAACTTTCAATGAAATTAAACACGAAATTCTTCAACATCAAACAATTGCCCATGCTTTGCAGGATTTCCATGCAGATGCCCATAGGATAGATGCCGGCATATAGCGTTAGGCTTCAGTCCCCATCATTTTCCTTGCCAATTGTTAATGCCGGGAAACAGGATTCAGAAAATATGACATCGCCGCCCCTCAGGTAAAAAATTAATATGTTTCAGGTTATCACTGGCTGAAGCGGGTGTGGTGTAGCCTGGTAACACGCGAGCTTGCCAAGCTCGTGCCCCGGGTCCAAATCCCGGCACCCGCATATTGAATATACCTGTGAGACCTTTTGCATTCAACAAAAGGCCTCAGGCGGGAGTTATTATTGGCCCCCCGGAATTTGATTTGCCTGATTTTTGTCTTCTAGATACCGGTCACGCAGATGTCGATTTACATGCCAATCCCAGTACATGGTCTACCCGTGGTTGTTACATTATTGCCAGGCCGGATTCAGTTCAATCCAATTCTTCTCTTTTGATCAGTTCTCCTTCCTCTTAGACGATGTGCAACACAAATGATATTTAGCAATTCAGAATTAACGCACCTTGTTATGAAGCCTCTCCTTATTCGGACATTTTACAATCCTGACAAGGAACATCATGATTCCAGTAATCTTCTATGATACCTCTTAAAGAAAATCCAGAGGCATGCGCGTCTATGCTATACAGGGAAGGCTTTCATTGCAGTTCCATTCGAAACATTATTTTTTGAATGAGGGTATGCAAATTGCCATCGATTAAGTGCCGCTTAGATAAGCGGATCAGATTCCTGGCAGGTGCCAATCTGGGAAATAAATTCTAATTAATTTGCATATAATTCTGAAAAATCTCCTTCTAACCATTCGTAAATCCATGCCACGATCGTCATGAAAGCAATAACGGTAGTAGCTGTTGTTTTTATAGCCATTTCCCTGGTTACAGGTGGCCTATTGGCCTATGAATACTCGTCGGCAACCAGTGAAATGTCAAAGTATAACGCCATAAGCCAGAATTATGCAAATCAGCAATCGTCCGTAGTCCTTGACTCAGCATATGCACACTGGAACTACATCGCCATAGAAAATTCATCTCTTCTGGAGCCTCAATATACAGCCAATGCAACCCTCCACTGGATAGGCGGCCCGCTATCCGGTACATACACAGGTGTGAATAATATAACGAAAACGTGGGACAAATTCTTTGGCCTATGGTCAGCAGTGTGGTATTATACTATCACTCCACCTTCTGTAACTTTGGGTCAGAACACAGCCATGGTAACATCAATGAACCAGTTCGTCCTGACACCGTTCGGGAACGAAACACAGGTACAATATCTCAACATCAGTTATACCTTGCAATACCTGGATGACGGTGGCATGTGGATGATATACAGTGAAACTTGGCATATAGTTGGTGCAGGGTTTATCTCACCGGCCCAGTCGGCGGTCCTGTCAAATTACGTAGAGAACTTGGCTTTCAACCATTGGAACAATATCGCCATAGAGAACAGCACGCTTGTGATGCAGCAATATGCCCCGAATGCCACTCTATATTGGGTGGGCGGGCCACTCAATGGAACCTACAGCGGGATATCTGAGATAAACAGCACCTGGAACAAGTTCTTTGGCCTATGGTCAGCGGTCTGGTTCTATTCTGAATCGCCACCGTCAGTAAACATAAAGGGAAATACTGCCAATGTGAGCGCGGAAATACAGTTTGTTGTTCAGAACTCTGAAAACCTGTCCCAGTTCAAATACATCAATGTCTCATACAATATTCTTTATTACTATCAGGGTTTCTCTGCGGTGCATGGATTGCCGAGTTACCTAATATACAGTGAAACGTTCAAAATAACTGGCACAAATAGCCTTAATAAGGTATGAATTTTCATTCATACTCATATTTATTTTCTAATTTTCGCTACGGCGATCTGGCATTGACCCCAGAGGATTTCAAGAGTTCAGCAAGGCGATTGATGTGGTGGCTGTTCGTTTCCACTAGGGGCGGGTATACAAGAATGAAAATAATGAGGTCGATATTGGAAAACCCGAAAAACGCCAATCAGATATGTTCAGATCTGGGAGTAAATTACCGGACAATAGAACATCACCTTAAGGTGCTCCTCGACAACCATCTTGTCATGACAGTTGGGGATGGTTATGGGAAAACCTATTTCCCTGGAGAACTGGCACAGAACAATTTAAATATGTTGATTGAAATAATTAACAAGACGGAAGGAAGAGAGAAGGTGAAATGAGATGGGTCCCTTGTGGCTAGCCAATATTTTTGTCTTATCTGCTTCATTTGTCATCTTCCTTCTCATTACAGTATCCTACGCAAAGGGATATTCAAAGATAAAAGCGAGGGCGTTTGGAAATATAATAGCTTTCAGTACAATCTTCATGGCCGAATCTCTGCTTTCGGTCCTCATTTACTATATGCTATCACTGCGCTTTAGCACTGACCTTGCATCTCTTCTTCTAGCTATTAATTCCTTGGCACTGGTCGCCTACCTCCTTCTTTACAGAACACTTACTGTGTGAAATTGTACCGGTTCAGACATCTGTTGGATTTGATATATCGCCACTGTGTGTCTTCTGGGTTAAACCTGCAATTTTATGGGCATTTCCAAGAAACATTTGGCTCATTAAATATGAAGGATTTGGCAATGGATATGTGAATCTCATCATGCGCTGAAAGGCTGAGAGTAGTGATCGATTCTTTGTATACTTCACCTTTTCCTTTCGTGATTTTTATATTTTAATGGGGAAAGTAGGGTGAATTCAGGCTTCTTATCAATGACATAAATGCATACCTGCGGACTTTAAGAAATTATGATTTCCTTGTATTTTATGTGTTTGGCATGTGGCATGGGTATTTTGAAATTATAAGAAAAAGACATGGCACTTTTGCCAAAAGTGGAAAGATTAAGTCTCGAGGAATTTAAAAAAGGCTCATTATTTCTGGCGGAGGAATGGAGTCTGGTGGGATATCTTTCTCCGTACTACGCTCAGGCCATCCACTCGTTTCGTAATATGCATTCACAAACCTTAGAATATCATTGCCCGTAACTATTCCAAGATTTCCAACTCTTATTATGGAATCAGAAAGGTTCCCAATTCCCCTTGATACCATGATTTCCATGGATGCCAGGCGGTTAATTGTTTCTTTCACCGGCAGCACAGGCCTAAACGCTATCACCGTATCAGAATAGTTGCCGGGTTTGCCAAGGATTTCCGATCCATTTTTCATAAGCGATCTCCTAAGATAATCCGCATTTGCCCTGTGCCGTGCCCATCTCCTCTCAAGCCCTTCTTTTTTCAAAATTCTCAACGCCTCAAGCAGCGCACTAAAACTTCCGGTCGAGGGCGTAAATGGGGTCTCGTTTTTTGAAAGAAAATTAAGGGAAATGCCAAGATCAAGATACTGTGGTATGTCATCCCTCGGCTTTGCGATACTCGCCATTTCGTCTCCCAGAAGCACTATCCCAATGCCGGGAACTGAGGCAAGCCCCTTCTGGCTGCAGGTTGCAACAGCGTCTATGCCCCAGTCCTTGATATGGAGGGGCAAAGCGCCAAAGGCTGAAACTGAATCAACCAATACCCTAACACCGGCATCCTTTGCTGCCCCTGCAATCTCCTTCATATTGTGTATGGAAGTTCCATTTCCTGTTTCATTCTGCACAAGAAACAGGGACTTCATCTTGCTGTGCTTCCTGATGAAATCCCTGACGTTGTCTTCTGTCAGCACGTCATTTTCTGTGAGCTCCATCGCTGCAACATGAAGCCCACGCCTACGGAGGCTCTCTATGAGCCTGTTGCCAAATTCACCAAATGTTACCGCACCTACATAATCGCCATATGAAGTCAGGGAAAATATCATGGATTCCACTGCTGTTGTACCAGATCCTGTTGTCATTACAGCGCGGCTTGACCCCGCAAATTTGTTGAGAAGTTCTTCTGCTTCCATGATTATATTCCTGAATTCTGGTGATCTGTGATTTACAACTAAGCTGGATGCCCGTTCAACGCTTAAGGGGACCTTGACGGGACCAGGAATAAGCATCATGGTACTCTCTCCCGAAGGCAACCCAGAAGGTTCTTCAGAGTGTACTCCGCGACCCTCTCCTGGGCTTCCGCTGTTTGTGCGCCTATGTGTGGAGTCACTATGACATTGTCCATAGCTGCAATGGCCTTTTCCCAATTGCTTTCCGGAGGTTCATGCCAGAATACATCAGTGGCGTATCCCCCCACTTGGCCTTCCATCAAAGCCTCAAGCAGTTCTGGCCCGTTTATGAACTGTGCCCTGCTCGTATTCACGATCAGCACACCGCGCTTTGAGGTGTCAAAATAGGATTTTCCTATTGCTCCGGCTGAATCCCTGGAAAATGAAGCAAGCACAAAAATTACATCAGATTTCATGAAAATTTCTTCGATGGAAACATAGCTTCCCTGCACATTTTCAATCGCCTCATTATATTTCACAGGATCATGGGCGATAATTTTCATGCCCATGGATCTGAGTATCCGTGCCGTTGCCTGGCCAATCCTGCCAAAGCCAATAATTCCAGCAACTTTACCGTGTAGTTCCATTCCAGTTTCCTTTACCCAAGCGCCGTTCTTCGCCTTAGCGCTGAGCAACGGTATCTTTCTTGCAAGGCTGACAGCAAGGGCAACGTTGAGTTCTGCAACAGACGCTGTTGAGGAACCTGCTGCAGTAACGATATCTATGTTATGCTCTGCAGCCGATTCAAGATCAATGTTATCCGTGCCAATGCCAGCCCTTGCTATTATCCTCAGTCTACTGCCATTGGAAATTATATCCCTATTCACCTTTGTACGGCTTCGGACAACAATAATGTCATAGTCCTTTACCCTTCGAGCAAGTTCTGATGCTGTTATTGCAGGTTCGTACGAAACCCTAATTCCGGAGGACAGAAGGCCATCAATTAGGCGTGAATCCACCGGATCGCAAATAAGGGCTGCTAATCCTCTGGCGTTATCCATATGCATACCACGGCGTTAATTGTCATGCCAATAATAAAGAATTCAATGATTATTATGACAAAATGTTGAAAGCAAGCCGCTATCACGCGGCTTGTTCATTTTGAGTATTTTTTTCGTGAGTCCTCAAAAATTAGGCTCACCAGTTACTTGTATGGAAACATTGAGATTGTTTTCGGCAGCACAGATTGTTGGAATATTGATCAAAAGTGATTTATTCATCTGTCAAATGATTTTTAACGATGTAAAAGTGGTTTTGCCAGCTTTTTCAGACATACATGCGAGAGTGTGAAGGCTCAATATGGTAAATATTTCTGAATTCAGGCCTTTCATCTTTAATGTGGATATTAATGAAGTGATCTCTCCGCCATTCGATGTTGTGTCTCCGAAGCAGGCTCAGTCCTTGAAATCCAGAAAGTATAATATAACGCACCTTACCCTACCTGACACGACTAACCTCGACAGGGTTCGTGACATGTTTGCACTTTGGAAGTCAAACGGCATTCTGGAGCGTTCAGGCAAGGATATTGTTATTGTTGTTGACCAGACCTATATGAAGGATGGCTGGAAAAAGAGGCTGACAGGGCTAATAGCTCTTGTCAACATCATCCCGGATGATGGCACAGTCCGACCGCACGAACTTACATTTAAGGGGCCTGTGGAGGAAAGAGTCCGCATTATGGGTGCGCTCGATGCACAGCTGGAACCCATCTATCTTGCTGTGGATTCGGATAACATTGAGACAATGCTTCGTCGGGTTATATTCTCCAAAAGGCCTGATATCAATTTCACTGATCTTGCTGGCACTGAAAACAGTATATATTTCATACAAGAAAATGAAAACATAAATGCAATAAAAGGTGCATTAGAACATTGCAATGCGATTGTTGCCGATGGCCATCACAGGCTTGCTGCAACCAGAAGGCTCGCTGAAGAGACTTCAGGATATTCACACAGCTTCTGGAGCAAAATTATGGCTTACATCGTTCCGCTTTCCAGCGATGGCCTGATGGTAGGTGGAATACATAGGTGCATTATGTCAGGCACAAAATTCTCAAACGCCATCCCTGAATTGAGTCGTCACATGATAGTTAGAGGTGCTGAGGGGCCAGATCCTGAGTCCCCACTTAATGTCTATGATGGGCAATGGTACAGCATTAGGTTAAGGGATGGATACTGCGCCAAATATCCTGATAACTGCCTTTCATCGATCCACATGCTGAATGAAATTCTGCTTAGGGATGCAATGCATTTCAACCCAAGTGACTATAGCAATAAGGTGCACTACACACACGATCTTCGCGAGGCAGTAAACTATGTAAATGATGGAAATGCAGATTTCTGTGTTATAATGCCTGAATGGGACAGGAATAATCTACTTGAACTTATTGAAAGATACGGGGTGCTTCCACAGAAGTCCACCTATTTCTATCCAAAGATTTCCTCTGGGATCGCCTTAAATTGCCTAGTTCCATCGGACCATTGAGGATTCTGGTAAAACTTTTCTTTATGTTTGTGCATTTCACTAGCTCTAAAAAAAGGCAGCCGTTCTACATTTTCCCTGCACTGTTTTATGAGGATATGAGTGTGTTTGGTGCAGATCAAAAGGCTTTTCAATAATGATATCCATTTTATCCCATGGAAAAGGGCGTTGAGATAGCATTCCAGATTAACGACGATCACGAGGGCACAAAGACTGCCCTTGCACTTGCTGACCTTACTGGAAATTATTTCCTAAAGGACCTGGATCTCGACTGGAGGGTGTTTCGCGTAACTCTAGACAAGCAAAAATATTTCCGTGTTCTCTTCACCGGCAGGAAAACTGGATTGCTTCATCCCCAGATCCACAAAGAAATAAGGGAAAAGTTCGACTCAATGTCCAAGTTGCCATATGCTGATTTGATGCGCATGTATGAAAAAGAAATGAAATCCAGCCAGTTCAGGAAAAGCACTGTAACAGATGTCCGGGAAGAATACGATCTGTGGGAAGACAAATTCTGGCAGTATTTTTGATTGCGGCCTTTCGTGGATTTTCATATTTAGTTCTTATGGCACTCTACTCGACATCCTGGAACGCTGAGAATAATTTCGCTATTCCCAGAATTGCTAGGTTGAACGCTCTATTGCATTCCTGATCCTTGTTTGAACTGTGTTCGCAGGCTCTAACCACTTCCATAAGCTTTTCTAAATCATTCTAGCCTAAAAATTCACCATAAATTTGAAGGAATCTTTCAGAACTTTAATTTTATATTCTTCCTAATAGTTTTTTACGCTTATCTCTCACTGCATATCTAGTGTGTAGAGAAACAAAAATTAATGGTCAATCTTTGCTCACATAACAGATGGCATCAAATTCGGAAAGCCTCCAAGCGATGCTTCACATAAGAAGCTTAATTCTGGCCATCGTTGGGGCATCGCTTTTCGGAGTCTCCGGGACTCTATCATCTATCCTTTTCAGGGTTGATGGGATGCCATTTTCTACTCTTGTCTCCCTAAGGATGCTGGTTGCTGGGGTTTTGGCTTTGGCTATAATGAGGCCAAGCTTTCCAAGGATTTCCCTTTTCAATTTTCTTGTCTTTTCAATAGTTGGAATCTTCGGAGTGCAAATTACTTACCTTGCTACAATAAGCTATTCTGATGCACCAACAGCCACCCTCCTTCAGTACCTGTTCTTCCCAATGGTGATGATCTATGAGCTGGCGAGGAAACGAATCAAGCTTTCGGTCGCAATAATCATATCATTGATACTTGCCCTGGGCGGTACTTTTGAGCTTACCACAAGCTTTCCAGCACATTCAGCCACAATTCTGCTCAATCCCCTTGCGTTACTATTTGGATTATTATCAGCACTTACTGCTGCCCTATACACAATAATGTCAGGTCCAATAGTCAGGCAGAGTAAAACTCTCCCTGCGATTACATGGTCATTTGTCATAGGGGGATTATTCTCCATAATATTCAGCTTCAACACAAGCTATCTTTATTTCTCAAGGATCACAATGGCAGAGTTGCCAGGAATCCTGATTTTGGTGATCTTAGTGGCAGTATTCGGCACACTTGTTGCCTTTGGTCTGTATATTAAGAGCATGCAGGAAATTACAGCCACGCAGGCATCACTTGCGGGAACTATGGAGCCCATAACAGCAGCACTGTCATCATCCATACTTCTGGGCGTCGTTCTTACAGGTTTTCAGTATTTAGGTGGGGCAATGATAATCGCAGCTATACTTGTGGTACAGGTGCTTTCATTCAGAAATTGGAGCCCAAGAAAGGCGGATGATTAAAGTATAATATGGTTCAAAGGGTTATGGTTAATGGGCTGGCTCAAATATGACTTGTC
>JAVZLI010000016.1:0-11111 GCA_038883835.1 Thermoplasmataceae archaeon | reverse complement strand
AAGCCCTTGACAATTGCTATAGAATGGAAAACGTAATTTTGGAAACAGCAAAATACTCTGTTGGATTTCAATCACAGGATTTCAATTATTTTGTTCTTTACAACGGAAAATGGGCAGGTGGAGTCTCAGTGGCCCTGGAGCCAATGACAGGAGCGGTCGATTGCTTCCACAATGGGATTGGCCTAAAAACAGTCAAGCCAGGAGAAACTTTATCCCAAAGCATCTCACTGCTATTTACTCCGCATCAATAACCAAAATTCCAAAATATAGCAGTTTCTATTAGCGTATATGAAATGGGTCAAGGCTACTACGCTTTATGATGGGAAGGCTGCTATCAAGGATGTCTATATAGGATTTGATGAAAAATTCAAAAAGATAACCCAGCAGAAACCGGACGGAGATATCATTGGCGAAGGTGTTGTCACTCCTGCTTTTATAGACGCGCATAGCCACATAGGAATGGTAAGGGCAGGCGAACCAAGTGCAGAGGAGGAATCCAACGAACGGATGGACTCAATCTATCCCCTTGTTAACGCGATCCACAGTGTATATATGGATGACTCAGCCTTTCGCGAATCTGTGGAGAACAATTTCCTCTATTCAACCGTGCTGCCTGGAAGTGGAAATCCTATAGGAGGAAAGTCGGTCTTAATAAGAAACTGGGCAACAAACATTGGGGATGCCTACGTTCAGGATATAGGGATAAAGGCAGCACTAGGGTTCAACCCGAGAAGCACAACTGATTGGAACGGCAGACGCCCTACCACAAGGATGGGCGCAGTTGCACTTCTTCGTGAGAGGTTCATAAAAGCCCGGAAACTCATGAACCTCATCAAGAATGGCAAAAAAACAGAGGATGAACTCGAACCAATAGACGAAGTATTCATTGACATTTTAAATGGAAAGCTTCCCATGATGGTCCATTGCCACAAGGAAGATGATGCAAACATTCTTGTTTCACTGGTTGAAGAATTTGGGTTCAGGGCGATCCTAAATCACGGCCTGGATATCTCAAGCAGGGAATCTTTCGAGCGATTAAGGTCAAAAGGCATTGATCTTGTGTATGGCCCGCTTGACGCCCATCCCTACAAGGTCGAGCTCAAGCACGAGAGTTGGAGGAACTGCAAGGCTGTAATCGATTCCGGAATAAGGTTCTGCCTGATGAGCGACCATCCTGTGATCTTGCAGCGCAATACTTTCTTGACAACACGCCATCTCATAAGATTCGGCATGAGCCGTGAGCAGGCAATAGCGAAGCTCACAAGCGAGCCAGCAGAGATCCTGAAGATCCCTTCTCTTGGCATGGTTCAGCAGGGATACATTGCATCCTTCTCCGTTTGGAACGGCGATCCGTTCCAACTGGGTTCATATCCTCAGCTCACCATAGCAGAGGGTAAAACTGTTAATGAATCTGAACCGTAAAATTATTAAACTTTTCGCTAAGAATATGAAAGATACACCTCAACCTGCATAGGTACAGTAAGCCTGAAAATAAAGGATATCCATGCGCATTGTATTGGCCCTTTATGCGAAAAACATAACCCATCGGGCGTAATTTTAAGTATATATTGAATTTATACACTTTACAGTTCCTGTGTGATAAAGGATGAAGCCCATAATCATAAAAAAGGATAAAGCTGTCTCCCCAATAATTGCAACCATTCTCCTTGTTGCCATAACTGTAGTGCTGGCGGCTACACTATACACGATTCTCGGAGGGTATACCACGTTGCTAGGCGCATCAACGCCCACGGCATCAATCAGCGTACAGAACTCTTCCGGGCCAAACACGCCGTACTACACGATCTACATAAACCAGGTTGGTGGCAACATATCAATGAACAAAGTGGAGTTGATCATTGTGGATAACAACACGAGCAACAATGTCGTGTCGGTTACTCTCGGTGATGGGAATGGCTATCAGATTGATGGATCAATCTTTAACGTGACAGTCTACAGTTCGCCTTACCTGACAGCCTCAACCGTGCTCGAAATCACCCACGGCAAGGATCCTGTAAGGTATTATGTTGACAAGATCAGGCTGGTTGACCTTGTAACTAATGGCCTCATCGGTTCATACTCCATGAGTTCTGCTTGATCTTACTAATTCTATAGCTCTCTCCAGCGAATTTACTGGGGCAAAGCATTCAGTATCGGAGCATACCTGAAAACCTTTTTTTTGGCCTGGGCCACTTTTCATTACAAAGAGCAGATCCGCAGCCTCCTTCTCAAATTTATCATGCAAGCTGACGAGATCAGCCTGCTGGACGAGCAAACCAAAAAGAGGCTCCCTGAGTGTGGGCAAAATTGTGAACTCGGATGGTGCCTTTATGAAGAATCTTTTAGAGACCATCGACTGAATTGCCATTCCCATAAAGGAATGGTACATCGGAACTGACGCAATCTCCTTCCCGAAATCATTGGCTATTCTCTCAGCTTCATTCCGGAGTGCAGGATCACCCAGAATGGTGGAAAGCCTTACAAGATTGAGGCATGTGGCCGAGTTTCCTGAAGGTATTGCCCCGTCGTGGCCCTCCATCACTGGAATGATCATTCCGCCTTCATTCTGTTCACTCAGAAAAAGTGCTGAACCATCCTTTCCCCTGAAATTTTTTAGTGAATATTTCGTGAGATCCAGGGAGGCTTTGAGGTATCCAGGGTCCGAGGTCTCAAGGAAAAGCTCAAGCAGCCCCCAGGAAAGAAAGGCGTAATCGTCGAGAAACCCTTCTATTCCTGCTTCCCCATCCTTGTAGCGGTGCAGCAGTTTTCCATTTTTGTACATATTTTTAACCATGAATGATGCAGTCCTGAGTGCAGCTGAGAGGAATCTCTTATCGCCTGTAAATCTGTGAGCTATGGAAAGGGCTGCTATAGCGAGACCATTCATGTCGGCCAAAATCTTTTCGTCCCTGGCTGGCTTCATCCGCCTATTCCTTGATTCCAGGAGCTTCTCGAGGCACAGAGAGGCAAATTTGAAAGTTTCCGGATCGGAAAGATCTTCCACACTGCGCATGTAAAGTATGTTCTTCAGGGTTGTCCGCCCAGTTGCCTCCTCGGAATAATTTCCATTTGGCTGCACATTGAACAGATCACAGAATTTTTCCCCATCCTCTGATCCAAGCGTCTCAACTATTTCGCTGTATTTCCAAGTGTAATATTTACCCTCTTCCCCCTCAGAATCAGCGTCAATAGCTGAATAGTAAGCGCCCTCTGGAGACAACATGTCACGTTCAAGGAAGGTGAAAATTTCTGTTGCTACCTTGCCATAGAGGGGGGTGCCCATTGTTCCATAGGCTGTTGCATAAGTAGCCATCAGCAGGACGTTGTCATAGAGCATCTTTTCGAAGTGGGGAACAACCCAATTTGCATCAGTTGAATACCGGTGAAACCCGAATCCAACGTGATCCCAAATTCCACCGATTCTCATGCAATCAAGCGTTTTGGATACCATCATTCTGGCCTCATCGCTTGAATTGACCTGCCAAAAGCCTAGTAGAAACATTAAATTGTGAGGGGTCGGGAATTTTGGGGCCATCCCAAATCCGCCGTTGTCCGGATCAAAATTATCGCTGAGTTGCCTAAAAATGGCCTGTACCGTTTCCTGGGAAACTACATCCTTTGGGTCTGGCCTCTGCAATCTCGACACTCTTTCCATGATATCCTGAACACGGCGATCTATCTCTTCTCTGCCATCATTCCACAGTTCCCTGACCTGCCTGCAGAGGTCGATCATGCCGATCATCCCCCTCCTGCTTTCCTTTGGAATATAGGTGAGGGAAAATATCGGCTTTCGGTCAGGTGTGAGAATGACATTTAGGGGCCACCCGCCAGAACCAGTGAGCATCTGGCTGACCATCATATATGCAGCATCAATGTCTGGTCTTTCTTCCCTATCAACTTTTATGCAAACAAATGTTCTGTTCATTTCATCTGCAACAACCGGATCCTCGAAACTCTCCCTCTCCATCACATGGCACCAGTGGCACGTGGAATATCCAATGCTCAAGAATACAGGTTTATTCTCCGATTCAGCTTTCTGGAAAGCCTCCTCTGACCATGGGTACCAGTCTACAGGGTTGTACAGATGCTGAAGGAGGTATGGGCTTTTCTGGCCGATAAGATGATTTGGCTTGCCGCTCACTCATGCCCATTGGTTCTTTCTTAAAAATATTAATGTTTTTAAGCACAACAATTTTAGCTGAAAAGGCATCACCGCATGGTAGATACTTGGAGTCTCTTAGCTTTGCTGTAGCAGTCCTGATCTTCATCGTCACCATGTTGCTTGTTATTAAGAAGCCTCTGAAGCTGGAGATTGGATATTCAGCCCTGCTGGGAGCCGCAGCAACAATTCTTTTTGGCATAACGCCTGTGGCAAGGCTTGTGGAAGTGTTGGATATAGTTTGGAACCCGACACTGACCTTTGTTGCCATAATCATAATGTCCCTTGTTTATGATGAGGTTGGGCTTTTTGAGTATTCAGCCTTCAAGATCGCACAGTTCTCAAAGGGGTCAGGAAAAACTCTCTTTGTGCTTCTCATACTTCTTACTGCAATTGTGTCTGCGGTATTCGCAAACGATGGCGCTGTCCTTGTAATGACGCCAATTGTCTTTTCCCTTTTGAAACAGTCAAATGCGGGAAAATCAACATATCTTGCGTTCGTAATGGCGGTTGGCTTTGTTTGCGATACTGCAAGCATGCCGTTTACAATTAGCAACCTTGTAAATATCCTCTCGGCCCAGTATTTTTCTGTTACGTTTCTGCAGTATGCCAGCATAATGATTGTTCCGTTTGCAGTTTCTGTTGCTGCTTCGCTTCTCATCCTTCTGGCTGTTTACAGGAAATCCATACCCCATCGCCTGGCTACATTGGACGGGGCCAATCCTAATGACTTTATACGCGACCCTCTCATGTTCAGGACTTCTTTTCCTGTCCTGTCTGCCCTGATTCTTACATACGCGGTGACCGGCATATATGGCATTCCAGTGTCGCTGATCGCTATTCCAGCTGCACTTTTGATACTGCTGTGGGCTAGAAGCAGGAAAAGTGTTAATACTACAAAGATTTTGCGAGAGGCTCCATGGCAAATCGTCCTTTTTTCAATTGGCATGTATATAATAGTATTTGGGCTTGCAGAACGCGGCCTGGAAAGCCTCGTTGTGAATTTGCTCCACTCAATATGGAATGATCCAGGCCCCTTGCCTGTACTGCTAAGCGGGTATCTGTTTGCATTCTTTGCATCTGTAATGAACAATCTGCCATCTGTTATGCTTGGGAACCTGTCGGTGCATGCAGCAGGCGGCCCCCTGGTGTATATGTATGCCAATGTTGTTGGAAACGATATAGGCCCAAAATTTACGCCAATAGGGTCCCTCGCAACCCTCCTGTGGATCTATACGCTAAACAGAAAACGTGGCATCCCTATAACGCCACGATATTACATGTCGTATGGCTTCGTTCTTGCACTCCCCGTTCTCACTGTTACCCTGATTTCCCTGTTCTACCTCTCATAGTTGTTCATAATGGATGGGTGGCATTACCTTGTTTATCAATTTCTTTCGAGGGCGCCAAAACTTGAAAATAATATGGGCAGATTCAGAGCTATGGCATATGTCCTGCTAATACGCCACGGCGAGAGCACAGCAAATACGCTTGGCCTTATTTCGGACGATTTGGAGGGCTACCCGCTAACGGAGAAGGGTAGAAGGCAGGCTGAGAGAACGGCCAGGGAACTGGCTGGCATCCCTGTTGACCATATACTTACGAGCCCGGTGCAAAGATGCCGGGAAACAGCCACAGTCATTGGAAATGCCATTGGGAGGAAGCCGGAGATCGATCCGAGAATAAGGGAAACTGGAATGGGGAGATTGAGCAACACCAAAATCGAGGATTTGCCAGAAGGAACACGTGAAACCCTTGGGATGGAATCTTGGGCATCCCATGTCCAGAGAATGAGGTCTGCCGTGGAAGAATGCACTGGAACATGCATTATTGTTAGCCATGCTTTTCCCATAAGATCATTGATAGCAAGTTATCTTGGCCTAGATGAGATTGAAAGCCATGGCATTGAGATTGGTTTTGCATCCATTTCATTCATCGAATCTTCCAAAGCAAATGTCATGCAAATTGGATCAAGAAGGCTCAGTGAAAGGGTAAGAAGGCTGCTCACCGCCGAGTGATGCCTAAATAAATATGATGGCAATATACCACATGTGAAATTTTACGACTCCATGGAAAAATCAACAGTCAGTCTTGACCTCCCAGCAGACTCTGTCGTAAGGGTCTTTGTTTGCGGGCCAACTGTTCAGGATAATATCCACATTGGCCATGGCAGGACTTACATATTCTTCGACACAATGGTGAAATACCTCAGATCCAAGGGGCTAGAGGTCTTTTATCTGCAGAATATAACTGATATAGATGATAAGATAATCAACAGGGCTCTGGAACTTAACACGTCCTTCCAGGATGTTTCTGAAACATATCTAAGAAAATACCTGTCTCTGATGAAACGCCTCCGGATAGACAGCGTCAATTTCTATGCCAGGGCAACTTTTCATATCAGGCAGATCATAGACCAGATTAGCAGGTTGATTGACATTGGCCTGGCATATGAAACCTCGGATGGTGTCTACTTCAAAATATCTGGCTTCAAGGAGTTCGGAAAGCTGAGTGGCCAAAACACAGAATCTCTGCTGGCCGGCGCTAGAATCACCCCTGCTGAAAATAAGCTTGACCCGAGGGATTTCGTGCTGTGGAAGAAGAGAAAGGCAGGAGAGCCCTTCTGGAATTCGCCATGGGGTGATGGAAGACCGGGTTGGCATGTTGAGGATACAGCCATCACAGAAACCTATTTTGGCAAAACCTATGATATTCATGGTGGCGGGAGTGACCTCATGTTCCCCCATCACGACGCCGAAATAGCCATTGAGAGATCACTGAGCGGTGAAGAAATCCTTGCTAGATACTGGATCCACACCGGCATGGTCAACGTGCACGACGAGAAGATGTCCAAATCTCTCAAGAATTATGTGCTCCTGGATGACATCCTTCAGAAGTGGGATCCTGGTATTGTTAGATTCTGGGCACTTAGCGCTCTGTATCGTTCCATGGTGAATTACGACGACCAGTCGCTTGAAGAAGCAAGGGTGAATGTTGGATTCATCAGGAACGTATACCACAGGCTGAGATCTAGGGATTCGTTTGGGGCAGGCAGTGGCCATGACTTTTCGAAACTCGCCAATAAAATTGCGGATGCAATTGACAATGATTTTAATTTCAGGGAGGGATTTGTAATTCTGAGGGAAAACCTGCAGGAGGCCTGGAATAGCTTCGAAGCGCTTTCCGAAAAGGAGACCCACGATCTGATCGAGGTGATAGAATGGGTTGACAGTTTCGCAGGAATTTTGCCAGACGGAAGCGACAGGAAGAAGGACGGCCTTGTCAAGATCATGATCAACCTGAGAAAGGATCTCAGGAAGGAGAGGAAATACGACCTTTCTGACAAGATAAGGTCGTCCCTTCTGGAGCTGGGCATTCACCTTGAGGATCAGGGAGATGAGACTTTATGGTGGGAGTGAATGGAAAAGGCATCATAGTAGTAGATCTTGTAAATGACTTCGTGACCGGGAAGTTTGGAAGCAAGGAAGCCGTTAGAGTGGTTTCAAAAGTAAGGCAGCTACTTGAGAAGATTGGGCCTGATATTCCTGTTGTGTTCACTCTAGACACGCATATCGAGAATGACCCTGAGTTTGCGGTATGGGGCGTCCACTGCCTCGCAGGCACAGAAGCATGCCAGCTTCATAGGGATCTGCAGAACCTGCAGGGATACAGAATCACCAAAAGGCATTATGATGCATTCTTCCAGACTGATCTCGAAGGATACCTCAGGGCTCTTGGAATCTCAGAACTTTATGTGTTTGGCATCAGCACTGACATTTGCGTTCTCCACACAGTGTCGGGTGCATTCCACAGGTACTTTAAGACCACGGTTGTGGAGGATCTCTGTGCCTCCATATCTGCGGAGAGGCAGCGGGAAGCTATAGATTTCATGTCAAGGAACTATGGAACAAGAATGATATCATCAGAAATTATGCTCCGGGAGTTGGGGTACTAATGGTTAAGTTTAACATTGCGGAGAGAGAGGATATCCTTAAGGGAAGGGCATCAGATGTGTATTTCCAGAGAAGCATCGAACGCATGAAATCCAGGGGGAAAGTGCGCAGCGTAACGGCTGAGGTCACAGTTTCAGGTCCGCTGGATACATGGGTAAACTTTTCTGGCCTGGATGAGGTGGTTTCGCTTCTTGAGAATAAGAATGTTGATCTTTGGGGGATCCCAGAGGGGACAATAGTAAATCCCCGGGATGAAGCGGGCATTCCTGTCCCATTCATCAGGGTCAAGGGCAATTACGACGAGTTTGCTGAGTTTGAGACATCCATACTGGGATTTATATGCCAGTCAAGTGGAATCTCAACATATTCAGCAAAGATTAGGGATGTCCTTGGTGACGTGCCATTCTTCTCCTTTGGGATCAGGCGGATGCATCCTGCCATCTCTCCGATGATAGACAGGGCTGCATACGTAGGGGGCGCTGATGGTGTTTCTGGGATCCTTGGCGCGGAAATAACTGGAACACAGCCCATAGGTACCATGCCGCATTCCTTTGCTTTGCTCTACGGAGACCATGCTGCCTGGGAAATGACAGCAAGTGGATCAAAGGGTCCAGTCACCCTTCTTATCGATACGTTTCAGGATGAAAAATTCGCAGCAATTGATGCTGTTACGCACATAAAGAATGTTGAATACCTGCGCCTTGACACACCTTCCTCGAGGCGGGGCAATTTTGGGAACCTTATCAGGGAAGTGAAATGGGAGTTGAAATCCCGCGGTTTTGGCCACGTAAAGATTATGGTGTCAGGCGGGCTCAAACTGGAGAATCTCAAGGATCTTGTTAACGCTGGCGCTGATGCATTTGGGATTGGCACGTCAATTTCCTCTGCCAAGCCATTCGATTTTGCCATGGACCTTGTCAGCCTAAATGGGGAATCGATTGCAAAGCGCGGCAAATTTTCAGGAGAAAAGACTGTTCTGAGGTGTGACCAGTGTGGTAGGATAAGGGTCATCCTGGTTAAGGAAACAAATAGAAAGTGTGTGTGTGGAAATCAGATGAAGGATCTAATGGTCCAGTATCTCGCATCTGGTCGAAGGCTCTCAGAATATGAAAGCCCAAAAGAAATAAGGGATCGGACACTGAAGGAACTGAAATTCCTCAAGTCACTCCACCCGAATGGGGAATGAATCAACAGGTACCATCCTTCATGCACAGTTTTCATATTATGATCCCTTCCTCCTAACCTTTTACCCAATAGCCCCCAAGGGCAATCTTATCCTTCCATCTTTTGCGGCTGCCGCTTTTATCGCAGCCTCAGATAGGGTTGTGAGGTGCACAGGAACAAGAAATTTGCTTTTCGATTCCTCGAAGGACCTCATTGCGTCAGAAAGAGTGGAATGTTTCCAGAAGTCAGCCTCTTTCCTCTGGCTGTCCGGATAGGTTGCCTCATGGAACAGATAGTCACACCCTTCCGCCCCTCTTGCAGTGTTGGAAGTGTACGAAGTGTCGCCAGTGTAATATATTGTCATGTCATTGAACTCGATTCTGAACCCAATGTCGCGTATTAGGTGATCCGAGAGAAATCCCACAGCATTGTCATATTTTTCTTCCTTGTATTCTGCAAATATCTCGAATGCTTCAGGCGTGTGGTAGGATCGCAGCAAATCAGATGTGACCCTGCCGATACCGCGGGGGCCAACCACTGTGACACTTTCCTTGCACCGGTGGATGGCACGATACCAGAGCAATTCAGGAAGCCCTGCGAAATGATCCAGATGCATGTGGCTGATGAAGACAGTCCGTATACTGCAAGGGTCGATGCCCATTTCAAGCAGGGATTCTATGGAGTGGGGTCCAAAGTCCAAAATGGTATCTCTGTTCACAATGATGGAAATATTCCTCTTCCCCGAAATTATATTGGAACTCCAGTTCCCAAGAAATTCAATCCTGGTCAACCATACTCACCCGCTAATTTCTTCCAGTGCCTTTCCTTTTGTTTCAACGCCGAGGATCACGGTCACCAGGAGCCCTATTACGGAAAAGACGAAGAAGAACATCAATCCCGCACCCAATCCAGCAATGGCCACAAGCGCAGGGAAAGCTGTCAGTCCGAGTATTGCGCCAATCCTGCTGACTGAGGTTCCAAAACCCTGGCCAGTCGCCCTTATGGATGTTGGAAAGATTTCCTGCGGGTAAATAAAATCCGTCCCACCTGGCCCCATTGTCTGCGTAACCTCAAAGAGTATGAACATTAGTACAATAACCGGAGCAAGCAGCCCGACAGCAAATGCTGATCGATCTCTCACTGCGAGGGCTATAATGCCTAGCACGAACAGTGATAACGCCATTCCAGAAAATCCAAGAATGGTTATCCTCTTTCTGCCCAGCCGGTCTATGAATGCTATGCAGAGAAAACTCCCTATCACAGCAAAGAATGCGAACACTGCAGAGCCCAGAATTGAAAGTGTGTGGCTGAGCCCCAGAATCTGGAGGATTGTCGGATTGAATAGCCCAATGCCGTAAAAGGCAACATCGTATGAGAACCAGAAAACAGATACGAAGACCGTAGCCCTGATATTATTTTTCTGAAACAGCTCCTTAAAAGATGATCTTGTTCCTGCTGCCTTCTGTTGGTCTGAAGTTCCAGAAACAATTCTTTCAACCTCCTTTGACTCCTGCAACTTGCCTACATGTGCGAGCCAGCGTGCTGACTCGGGCACAGAGAACCTGAATATTAGCACAAGCGCTGCAGGTATGATGCCGATGGCAAACATGTACCTCCATGCCTCAGTGCCGAAGGGTAGGAGCAGGTATCCTACTGTGTATGCAACAGCAGATCCAATCCACCATGCGGATACGTTTACAGCTAGAAGCTTTCCCCTGGACTTCACAGGGGCAAATTCAGAGATTATGGTCGTGCTGATCGCATAATCTGCCCCAATTGCTATGCCAAGGATCAGCCTGAAGGTAAAAAGGGAATCAAAATTGAAGGAAGCAAAT
>JAVZLI010000015.1:0-11232 GCA_038883835.1 Thermoplasmataceae archaeon | reverse complement strand
TATTAAAGATTATATATAGGTAGTTGCTTATATATACAGGTGGATTAGATAGGGGAAGTCAGCGAGAGAATCATCGTACAGCATGGTGAGGCATCAGTTCCCGTGATACTTGGTGAGCGTGTTATTGAAAGGCTTCCCGAGAGGGTGAATCAATATCCACATGTTGTCCTTATAACCGGAACAAATACGAGGGAGAGATTTGCGAACTACATTCCTGAGTTTGGGCATGTTAACGGCCAGCTTACCATTGCAACGCTAAATGAGGATGAGAATCTCAGAAACATGCGAAACTACCAGAAGATAATCAAGGTGATGCTTGACAGAAAGGTGCCTGAAAATTCTGTTGTCATCGGCATTGGCGATTATGATATAGTGAACCTGGCAGGATTTATTTCGGCTACATACCTTGGAGGGGTTGACTTTATCCCTGTCCCTGTCTCCCTATATGGGCAGATAACTACCCTTACCAGTGGAAGGTTCTATCTCAATTTCTCCAGCAGGAGAAATGTCATGTCAGCCCAGGCCGTTCCGGTAGAATCCTATGCAGACCTAGATTTCATAAAGATGAACGGAACAGAGGAAATAGCAGAAGGCATCATTGAAGCAATAAGGATTGGGGCCTATTTGGACAATTCGGCAATAACACTTCTTGAGCACTTAGAAGATCCGCAGGCAGTTAGAAGGCCTGATAATTCGATAAGAGTTATTGAGAAATGTGTTAAATGCATATCTGGAACAGGCCGCCCCGCCGACCGATCGTCATCTGAGGCTGGAAATGAGCTATCTGACATAATCAGCGACGTTGATAGGGGAAAGCATCCCATAAGCAGGGTGCGATCGGCAGGGTTGCTGCTCGAGCTTTATTTCGGCGAACGGTATGGTGTCAGGACAAGAGACCTGAGAGAGCGCCTTGAAAAATTGCTGCATAGGATGGAGATCAGGCCCCTGCTCGTTAGGGATGTTGGCGTTGACTCAATGCTTAGGTACTTTCGGTCTAACTTCTCAAGTGAGAATCCCCTGGTATTTAGGGTCCCGGAATCCGACGGAACTGTTTCCACCATCAGTCTGGACGAAGAGAGGTTTTCCTCTGCCCTCAGATCATACGTCGAGAATTTTGAATTCTCTCCGGGTCAAGTTTTTCCTGAAAAAAGATATTATAAAAAGTGATTATACGCATCCATGCTGATTTTCGGGGACGCGCTATCAAAGCTTAGGGAAGCTTTGAGGCGGGAGTTTCCAGAAATTGACCCTGAAAACGTAGATTTCGACAAGAGCGGCCATAGTGACGTGACAGTCAAAATCTTTTCCCTTATCCGTAGCAGTAACATGGACACAGCCTCTGTTATCAGCAGGATTTCCACGCTTGCAAGGCAACTCGGTTTTGTAACCGAAGTTTCTGGCACCGGCGGATATGTCAACATATCCATAGACCCCATGTGGATGTTGGAGGCCATAAACAGGGAAGTGGAGGGCACTGGCAGGTATCCTGACATATTTCAGGACCCGGAAAGAGTGTCAGTTGAACATACAAGCACAAACCCAACTGGCCCAATCCATATAGGAAGGGCGAGAAACTCCATAATTGGAGATTCTATTGCACGCCTTTACGCGAGATGTGGCTACAGGGTTACAACCCAGTATTTCGTAAATGATTCCGGAAAGCAGGTTGCTTCTCTATACGCAGGATACAAGAAATACTGTTCAGCGAAAAAGGCCAGCATAGGTGAGCTCCTTGAGGCATACCGCAGCATATACAGGGACCTGGAGAAGGACGCAGATACTGAGAAGAGTATACAAAAGATAATACAGCTCTATGAAAGTGGTGATCCCGATACCATAAGCGGTATCAGAGAGGTCTGTTCCACCATGCTGGATGGAATAGTCTCGTCCCTGAGGTCCATTGGCATAAATATAGATGATTACACATGGGAGTCCAGCTTCATAAGAACCGGGGAGCTTTCTTCAATAATTGAATCTCTGGATGACTATCTAAGAGATGACAATGGCGCTAAGTACATTGAGGTGCAGGGCAGGAAGGTATATCTCACAAGAAGTGACGGCACATCCCTTTACTTTTCAAGGGATATTGCCTACCACCTTTACAAGGCAAATAACTTTGATGTGATGGTCGATATACTTGGCGAGGATCATAAGGACCACGCAATGATCCTATCACATGTTCTAAAGGATCTTATGGGTGTCCAGCAGACCATTAAGTTTGTGTTCTACTCCTACGTAAACCTGGAGACCGGGAAGATGTCTACAAGAAAGGGGAACGCTGTAAATCTTGACGATCTCCTTTCCAGAGCCCTGATGGAGTCCAAGGAAATAGTTAAAATGAAGCGGCCAGACTTAACGGGGGACAAAATAGATGAGATTGCCCATGCAGTGGCGGTCTCAGCAGTAAGATTCAACATGGTAAGATTGAACAGCAGCAAACCCATCACTTTCAAATGGTCTGAGGCACTAAATTTCGAAGGTGACTCTGCCCCATTCATTATGTACGCATACGCGAGGGCATCAAGCATCCTCAGAAAGTCTGGAACCGAATTCAAGAAAGAGTACAGTGCGCCGAATAAGTATGAGGCTGATCTCATCAAGAGAATTTACATGTATCCATATGTGCTCCAGAACGCGCTTGTCAACCTGAGGCCTGAGGAGATAGCAACCTATTCCCTGGAGCTTGTGCGCACCTTTAACTCATTCTATCTCAACTGCCCAGTGATTACTTCATCTGATTATGAGAGAAACCTTAGAATCAATCTTGTCTTTGCCTTCCGCACCGTCATTTCAGATGCTGCCAATATCCTTGGAATTCGTGTTCTGGAAGAGATGTGACCATCTAATCCTCAGGAACCAACATTCTTTCCATGGGGATATATGCCTGAAGGTTGGTTACTTCAACTGCTATGGTTCAAGGTAAAAAGAAATTGATGGGGGCATTTTTTGCCCTTCAGGATATTTAAGAGAAAAAGGCGCTACTTTTTCTTCTCTTCAGGTTTCTTCTTTTCCTCTTGTTTCTTTGTAGGCTGCACCTGATCCTTCCTGCCCCTGGAAGGCCCAGAACTGAACCGGTAATAGGCTATTCCAATGATTACTATGATAACTATCACAACGCCAATGATAAGGGGTGTTCTGTAGGCAGGGGGATTTATGGACGCCTTCAATGTATAGGAACCATAGGAGAAGAAGAATGAGGGTTCGCTGCCGTTCTGCGCTTCAAACTGGTAGGAATATGTTCCAGAGGCTGGAGGTGTAAAGTTAAAGGAGAGGTTCCTACTCTGTCCTACTGCCAATCCTGAGTAAGCCTCCGACCCAATCTGCTTGCCATTTACAAGCAGAACTATTGTGAAGTTGCCTGCAGCTACCGTCCCGTTGTTGGACACCGTTACATAGACCGTGGCTCTTGAACCTGCCTCCATGGACTTTGGAATGTAAACGCCGCTAACCACAAGCCTTGGTGAACTTACCACCATGGTCAGGGTCTTATTATTGTATGCTGATGCGTTGGAAGGATTTGTAGCCTTTAGGGACATTATAAGCGTGGTGAGCGTCAGGAACTTGACCTTAATCCACGCCGATGTGTTTGAACCAGATATGACCTGATATGTGCTGTTTCCAGGTTTTACGACAGTTCCATTTGTGTATGTTATGTTCCAGAAGAACTTCAACTGGGAGAAGGTGTAGTACTGATCAGTTGTTCCATTTGCTGAAAATGTCATAACCTGCCCCGCTATGGGGTTAGCCACACTGGACCCCGCCGAATTGTATATAGCAATGCTGGGGGCAGGAGCTACTGTATCATTCACCGTTATTCTGAAGGTTATGTTTTTGATGCTGCTCTGTGAAACACCTACAACACTCTCGAGATTAAGGTAGCCATACTGATAGGCATCGTTCGCTATGTATGGAGTCTTAAAGTTCTGTGTTACAGTTGTTGCCGTGTTTTTGTAGCCCGGGAATATCCACGTTGTTATAATTGGAACTTTGTAAATAAGGCTTGTATAGGTGTTTCCCCCTGGATATGTGTGTGTTGGAACAGTAATGTTCGAAGTTGAGTTAGCAGAACTGAATGTTATGTCGGTTAGCATCGGGAGACTGATGTTATATTCTGTCTTGGTAGACATGTTTGTCTTTAGCACGTAATGGCCTCCATAAGAAATGTAAAATCCAGGAGTTACCGAACCATTGTAGGCAAATGCCCAGAATGTGGTGTTATTGGAAATCCCAGAAGCGCTGGTATAGTTTACAGACAACTGGTATATGCCCTGTGAGCTAAATGTAAATGTGGAATTATATGTTGTCTGCGGGCCTGGCGCAAGAGACCCATTTTCATACCACTTGTATTTTGCCTTCTGATAATCGTTTGTCCCTGTTGTCGGATTATAGAATCCCTTGGATACATTGAAGTTGACAGGTGTCCCTATTG
The DNA here is from genome assembly GCA_038883835.1 of Thermoplasmataceae archaeon. Lineage (GTDB taxonomy): Archaea > Thermoplasmatota > Thermoplasmata > Thermoplasmatales > Thermoplasmataceae > UBA447. Next base: position 6,803 of record JAVZLI010000015.1, on the reverse strand, counting down.
GCACAACGATTATGGTGTTGTTCTGGGAGCTGTTCAAGAAGTAGTTATTTGAGATCTGCCCACCCCAATAGGCAACAATGTCAGAGGTCGCGATAACTGGTTTCTGTGCCTTCGTAAACGTCAACGTTATGAAACCAGTCTTGGCCTGAGGTGTAATGTTTATTGGTGATATGAATGATGTGACCTGCGAAACTGGGGATGAAAGAGCTCCAAGTGATTTATTATATTCAAAAACGTAATAGTAAAGCAACTGGCCAGGAAGGTACTGTGTTCCTATGGTATCTATCTTAACGTTGAAACCGTTCTCCAGCGTTGAGACGTTAATGGACCCGCCAGTGTAGTTGTAAGTCGCCTTATAATTAAGAGATGAGGAAGTTGATGAAATGAGTAACCCAGATTTCTTGCTGAGGTTGTAATTGGATCCGTCCACAAGTATGGTATTGTTTGTATACTGGCCTGTCAGATTTGTAAGATACCGCTGGATGTCGGATGACAAGGTTGCGGGAGAAATATGGTCAGCTAGAAGTTGATTGTAAAGCGACCCAATTGTGGCATTTGGAAGGAATGGCAAGGTTGTAGAGTTGGTTATGTTGTAATAAACAGTCAGGTTCAGGTATGAAGGATCATTGCCTAGGCTATAGATATAGGTGACATTGCTCATTCCAGAAGACATGTATTGTGGCGGTACTGTGCTGGATGAACCTCCAGTTTGGAAATAAGTTGTCAGGTTAAGTGGCTTAAAGCCAGGCGCCGTAAGGGTAACAGACCTGCCAGCCCACCCATTTTGAGAGGATATCTGGAAATATCCCCCTGAGAAGCTGTAAACCTGATATGTATACCCTGCTGTGTAATTAACAACTACAAGGTTGAAATTGCTCACTGGACTGCCGCTCTGGTTGAATACAAGCCCATATCTGGATACGCCACCTGTGGCGTTAAGCAGCACTTTCCCAGTTGATACCTCAGCAGCCGTAACAAGCGAAAGGTAGCTTTTCTGCCCGTAAATAACAGTTGCGTAAATATTCCCAATAGCCAGGTTTGCCTTGAACGATCCAGTTGTGACATTCGACTGGAATACAAAACCCTCGGGAGTGCTGAATTTCACCAGCGCATTGCCCGATGTTATCCCGGTAACGTTTACTGTAACCTGTTTGGTATAGTAGAATGACACATTGATAGAAACCGTCTGTGAGGATGAGCTTACCTGGACAAACTTTGACGTTAAATTGGTAACCACTGTGCCAGGTGAGGCTACAGTATACTGTGGAGAAATGTTAAAGAAATACGACCCGTATGGAAGCTTAAGGGTACCGTAATGCCCTACTAAGTTGCTCATACCAGGCACGGGAATGCCTGAAATAGTGCTGACGTTAAGAACAGCGCCAGTGTCAAAACCCTCAAATGTTCCTCCGCTGGTAAGATTTACATAGTATGTTACAGAGCCCGTCTGAGGGGTCACCGCTGAGCTCGTACCAGCGAATACGAAGGCGCTGCCAATGACAAGTATGGCGAAAACCAAAGCAATATAGCCTGATCTATGCACTGTGATCTTCCTCTTGTGGAATAGCGAAACAAACCGGCTCATATAAATATTGTTGTAAAATACAACAGTGGCGCTAGATAAGCTGCCAGCTATAGTATCTGCCCCTTGTAACAATCTCATATGGTGTCAAAAGAACCCCCGGAAAGAAGATGTAACGTGGCTCAGGGTCGTGCAGGTGCGCCTTGAGAAATTTCCTAGGGCTTTCGGTAGCTGATGCAATTATCTGTTCAGGTGAAATTCTCGAAATACCTCTCTGAAAATAATATAGGAGTTCCATCTCAGAAAACATGTCTGGGGCTGTCACCATGCAGTTATCGGTTCCAAGCATTATCTCTATTCCCGCCCTTATAAACTTTGAATAGTCAGGTCTTTTCCCGTAGAAGATATTGGAATGAGGTGTTATAGCAACCGGGCAGCCTATTTCCCTGATCTCATTCAGGTCGTGTTGCGTGGTCTCGAGAGCGTGAACAATAAGGTCTGGAGACAACTCCTTGAGAAGATCTATATCTTCCCTATGATTTTCGCTGAAATGTATGGAAAATATTTTTCCTGAGGTTCTTGCTGCCCTGCGGACATTCAAAAGAAATCCAAAATCATGGTCTGAAATGGAACTCATCCCAACGCCGTCTGCAATCCTCAGGACTTCGTTTATTTCCTGATCATTTCTTGGCCTTCCAAGGACAATCGGGGCGACCCTTTCAGACCTGACACCATAAATCAGCTCCAATCCGGAGAGCCCTGATTCGCGGAAATCTATAAAAGAAGTCGTCCCTGTGGTTTCCATAGTTTTCACAGATTTCCTTATTCCCTCAACAACCTCTTCCCTTCTGGCATTCTCAAGCATTCTATGCTTGAAGCCGCCAGGGCCAACAACCTCTGCTATTCCACCATATGGTTCCTGGGTTATGAAGGAGTCTCCTATGTGAGTGTGCCCATTTATGAATGATGGTATGACGGTGCCTGTTTCGGCATTCCTATCAATGCCATCACTGAATTCGCACTTGTTTCCCAAAGTAAGGGTGCCTTCCTGCATCTTGCCATTTATGAATATATTCCCTGCAACCTTTTGTCTTGTTGCCTGCGTCATCCCTTTACCACCCCAAGGGGAATCATTTTCGCTATCTTCCTAGCAAGGCCAGCACCGACCGTCGCTTCAATAACAGCATCAACATTCTTGTAGCTACCTGGAGCCTCCTCGGAAATGACCTCGTTATTCTGGGCCCTTATGTATATTCCCCTCGAAAGGAGTGCTTTCCTGACCTGCGAACTGTTGAACGTTTCGAGTGATTTTTTCCTGCTCAGTGCTCGACCAGCACCATGGCAGCTTGAGCCAAATGATTTTTCAAGGTTCTCATTGGTACCCTCCAAAACGTATGAAGCGGTACCCATATCCCCTGGCACAAGCACAGGATGCCCATGCCCAGAAAACCCCTCCACGACACTTCCGGGAAAAGCCCTAGTTGCCCCTTTCCTGTGGACGATGAGTTCTCGCTTTCTCCCTTCCACATAATGATCCTCCTTCTTCGCCATATTGTGAGAAATACTGTACACCAGCCTGGCAGAGTCAGAAACATAACTTCCGAAGACGCTTTTAAAGGCCTCCTTAGCCCTTTCGAGGATCATCTGCCTGTTCACAAAGGCAAAGTTTGCCGCTGCATTCATAGCTCCCATATAGCTTTCTCCCTGATCCGAACTGTACTTCACAGATATGAGCTGTGGGTCGCTGGGATGATTTATGGCATCCTTGCTCCTCCGGAATGATGAGATGTAGTCTGTTGCAACTTGATGCCCCAGCCCGCGTGACCCCGTATGAACCATCACTGTTACCATGCCCTTCCTAATGCCATAGGCCGCAGCAGCGTGTTCATCATAAATTTCGCTTACTTCCTGAACCTCGAGAAAATGATTGCCTGCTCCAAGTGTGCCGAGTTGCTTTATACCTCTGTTCAACGCCTCGCGTGATACTTTTGCCGATTTTGCCCCCTTCATCTGGCCATGCTCCTCTACCCTCTGTATGTCATGTTCGCTGACAAGAGAATTGCTAGATGCCCATCCCAGGCCAGAGTCTAATATTTCAATAAGATCGGACTCCCTGATCCTCGCTGTGGTTGCGCCCATTCCCGATGGTACAAGTGAGAATATTCTGTCCACAACTTCCTTCAGCTTCGGTTTCAAATCAGAAACGTTGAGGTCAAGAGCGAGCAATGAAACACCACAATTTATATCATAGCCAACGCCACCAGGTGAAATTATCCCATCACTAGTGTCAAACGCAGCCACCCCGCCTATGGGGAAGCCATACCCCCAGTGTATGTCAGGCATAGCAATGGAGAATTTGACTATCCCGGGAAGCATAGCTACATTTACAACCTGTTGAAGGGACTGGTCAGATGATATTGCAGGAATGAGATCACCACTCGCATAGACAATACCAGGCACGTGCATGCCTGATACCGTTCCAAGCGGGATTTCGAATGAATATGGGCCGATCTGCCTCAGCTTTATTTCCATGATGATAGGATATATGTTCAGAAAAAATAAACCATTGTGGAATATTGAAAAGATATTAACGATGCAAGCTATTGAAGCATGAAGCAATGAAACTGAAAATTGATCTTCTCTCGATGAATCATGACCTGGCTTTTCAGGTTAAGCTCCAGGTTTCCCTGATGAAGAATGCCCAGAGAATAATGGCACATTACAGTGAAAAGGAGAAGTTTGAGAGATATATCCAGGAGAGAATAGAAAAGATAACTAGCCTGCTTTCCATAAACGATCAGGAGTTTGAAATTTATGAAGGAAACATCAGGCTTTATCCCTGATTTCTTCCTAATTTAAGCTGTGAGTCATGCTGATGCAGATTCCGGCCATGTTCATTTCAGCATAATCAATTATAAACATTTATGATATACCATAGCATGGAACAATCTGTGTCACTGTTCAGAGAAATAAGGTCGGAACTCGAGACGGTCAAAAGGCATTTTGCCATAATACAGGCGCTCTTGAATGAGCAGCCTGTTGGTATCATCAAACTCTCCCATGAAACAGGTTTGCCTGAGCATAAGATAAGATATTCCTTACGTGTTCTTGAAAAAGAAGGGCTGATAGAACCATCAAGGGAGGGTGCGGTTCTGACTCCAGAGTTTTTGCAGGAAAAGGACAAACTGGCAGACGAGGCGAAACAGATCGCAGATGAACTGAACCGGCTCTATCAGGATATGAAGATAACACTGACCAAGAAATAAGGGAAGATCAGATGCTTTGGAAAACAAAGGATGAACCATCTCATGGGGAATATAACATCAGACGGGCAGAACCCAGGGATGCCAAAGGCGTAATATTATGCATGCAGAGTGTTATGGACGAGCGCGTATACCTTGTCTCGGAGTATTATTTACTAACTGAGCGCGGGGAGCAGGAAAGAATTCGAAGCCCGGATGATCTGACCTTGGTATCCGAATTTGGAACAGATATAGTTGGCGTAATGACCATACAACGAGGAATGTACAGGAAGAACAGGCATACTGGAAACCTTGGCATTGCGATAAGAAGTAACCACAGAGGTAAGGGTCTTGGGACGAGATTGATCAGGGAAGGTATAAAATGGTGTGGCCAGGTGGGGATAACTAAACTCAACCTTGAGGTGTTCTCAACAAACGTCAATGCCATTTCGCTATACAAAAAGCTTGGATTTGAGACTGAAGGCATAAGAAAGAAACAGTTCATAATTGACGGCGAGTATGTCGATGACGTCCTCATGACGTACTGGGTGAATTAATTCCATAACAAGATAAGTTCTCTGCATGGCTGGCAAAAAATAATAAGCCTCCCACACTTTAACAAGTGGACTTGAAATGAAAACCATGATCTGGAATATAGATTATTTCTGCAATTTAAGATGCAAGAGCTGTAACGCCTGGCAGGGGAAAATATTCTTTCCTGAGGACCAGATCGATAAGCACATCCAAGATATGAAAAACAACAAGATAAAGATCGTATCTGTAACCGGTGGAGAACCAACATTGAACAAGTCAGTGGAGACAATAATAAGGAAGCTTAAGGAGAATAAATTTATAACCCACATCGCTACAAATGGAACAAATCCATATGTCCTGAAGAAGCTTTACCCATACCTTGACGGGATTACAATTTCCCTGGACAGCAACATTCCAGAAGAGCACAATGAATACCGTGGGCTGAAGATTTTTGATACTGTTGTCAAGACGATAAAGGAAGCAAAGGATCATGTGAAGATACTTACTGCAAACGCACTCGTAACAAACTTTAATTATTTCAAGGTTGGAGAGATGGCTCAATTTGCCAATGATCAACTTGGCGTTCCCCTAAGTATGTGCTTCCCAGATCAGGGCTCATACTACTTTCAGGACTTCGCCGTGAGCAATGAAATGATTCGCAAGGCTTTTTCATATGCTTATGAGAATTACGACAAGCATGTCTTTGGAAACACCAGGACCTATTACAAGCAGGCAGTTGACTATCTGGATGGAAGGCCTGTGTCGGAATGCAGGGCTGGCCAGGTAGTCTACTACACAGACTATCGTGGAAAGGTCCATCCATGCTTTACTAGGATGGAAACCGTTTTGAACAAAAAGCCGAAATGGGATTACTTTGAGAACAATTGCAATGACTGTTTCACACAGTGCTTCAGGGAACCTTCCATAGAGATGCCGTTTGAGGATGCCAGATTGGTATCGAAGATATGGTGGTTCATACACGTCAAAAATAGGCACTTTGTCCGTTCGTCAGCTCCTGCCCCATCCTAGTTCTGAGGCAACACTTTGTCGCCTGTTAACAAAGCTCTGACCGCATCTTACGTAAAATCTAAAAAAATACTTAAATAGAGAATCTGGCTTTGGGAATGCATCATGGAGTTTAAGTACTTCGTTATTAGGAGGCTATTGCTCATAATACCGACATTTCTGGGCCTTGTCCTACTTGTTTTCCTAATAATGCGTTCCTTTCCAACCACTCAGCTTGTAGCTGCATACATAAATCGAAAATTAGCCATTCCTGTGTCTGTCCAGATTAAGATGGCAGAGCAACAACTCGGGTTGACATATCCGGTGCCTGTTCAATATTTCTACTATATTGCAGCTATTTTCAGAGGAGACTGGGGGACAATGAACCTGCAGAATTACTATCAAGGCCCAGTGCTCCAGGGAATAGCCTACTTCTTTCCAAATACAATACAGCTTGCTATCTTTTCAACTATCCTTGCGGTTTTAATTGCTCTTCCCCT
>JAVZLI010000014.1:0-11290 GCA_038883835.1 Thermoplasmataceae archaeon | reverse complement strand
TTCTGAGGTGGAACCATGAAATCTGTTTTGCTCCTTGCCTATGGGAGCCCAGATAAATTGTCTGATGTTCCAGAGTACCTCGGGCACATATATGAAGGCCGCCCGGTTCCAGACTATGCAATGAAGGAAAACACAGAGAAATATGCCATGCATGGGGGAAGATCCCCATCGAATGAAATAATCAGAAGCATAGCTTTGAAACTTCAACATGCGCTCCCTGAAACGTTCACCGTTCATCTTGGATTCAAGCATTGGCATCCCTTTATTGGTGAGGTTCTTTCAGATGTAAAGAATGAAGGGCCGGATGAAATCATTGCAATACCCCTTTTTCCATTCCCGAGCAATAATGTTGAAAAGTCATACATTGATCCTCTGAAGGAATCTCTCGACCACTACGGTATAAATTCACCACTTCGCACAATAAATGGCTTCGATGTGGGAAGCCTTTCCAAGATTTGGGCATCAATAATTGGCAAGCCTGAGTTCGATCCTTCGGATTATGCTCTCACCTTTGATGCGCATAGCCTCCCGACATTCAGAGGCCAGGAAAACGAATATGACGCATCCTTCAAGAAAATGGCATCAGAAATAGCAAGTATACTAGGGATCCCAGAGTTCTTTACAGGATACCAGAGCATCGGAAAATACGGTTCAAGCTGGCTCAGGCCTTCCCTGTACGATATTCTTCCCGATATACAAAGGAAAGGGTATTCCGGTGTTTTCGCTGTGCCAATAGGGTTTATTTACGAGCATCTGGAAGTGCTTTATGATCTTGATTACGAGTTTGGAGGTTATGTAAAGGAGAAAGGGCTGAAATATGCCAGGAGCAGTTTGATCAATGATAATGACAGATTCATAGAATTCCTCAGCAGTTTAATACTCAGGAAGTATAACGATCAGGCATGAAAAACCTGACAGTTTTTTCATACAACCTGCATGAATTTGTCCGGGACCTGGCAAAGAAGAGCACTGAGAGTGATATAACACTCTACAACCGAAAAGATTCGGATGCAGTTTACACTTTTATAAGCCCTACAAAGTTTCCTGATAAGATATCTTCACTTAGCGATTCCATATTTCCTTCTGACATCGCGATAGTGAACGGCGACGTCATAGACAGGGAATTTGGTGAGTGCATAGTGGCACTGGACCTTTTCGGCGTTTCCAAAGGTTCATTTATCATATCCCCTGGGAAGGAGGAAAATATCGAAAGAATCAGAGGCATTGTTTCCAAGACAAGTCTAAAGAATTACGGGTTCTTTAGTGGAAGCCCAATGGAATTTTTATCGGTTCTTGAGAAGTCAGACCATAGGCCAAAATTCAGCGAAACGACCGTTATCATAGACCACTTCTTCAAGGTAAAGAGTGTAGGAACTGTTGTCCTTGGATTCGTGCTCGGTGGCAAACTGGAAAAGCACCAAAAACTGAACGTATCCTATCTTGACCGCGAAGTCCAGGTCAGATCAATACAGATCCAGGATGAAGATTTTGAGTCCGCAGAGAGTGGGACAAGGGTGGGAATTGCATTGAAAAACGTCGAGGCCGATGAAATTGAGAGGGGTTTTTTCCTCACCCCTGGCAAACCTGCATATTCATCTGATCTGGACGGAAAACTGGAACTGCATCCCACGAGCAGGATACAGGCAAACACCGATTTCGAGGTTTTCGCAGCCGACACAATGAGGTACCAGAGGGGTAGATATCAGTCAGGATCTGTCACGCTGGACCGGAAAATAGCACTTCTCAAGGATCCTATTGTACTTGCTAGCCCTAATGCTAGCCCAAGATTCATTGGGAAAATCCACGCCTCATCCTCTCAACCTTGATCCTCATCATCTCAGGGCTCCCGATATCGTGCCTAACATAGAACTCCCCCTTTACCTTGGGAATGTTTTCCTCTACAATTCGTGAGGCATCTTCTATGCTCTCTCCGATCCCTACCAGGGCCAGGCTTCTCGATGAGCTCTGCACCACTTCATCCATAGTGCCTGAAACCTGTGCATAATAATATTTGAAGTTTTCACTCTCCTTCAAATTTTCTATTCGGAGGACAGAGGGTTGAGGCGATGTCCCGTACCCCTTTGGGACTATATATTTTAGCACAGTGGCCTTGTTCCTGAAGAGAACGTTGTTCTTCAGTTCACCGTCAGCTATTCCGTAAAGGGCCTCAATAAAATTTCCGTCCATTATTGACATGACATTGATCCCTTCTGGATCTGCAAATCTTGCGTTGATCTCTACGACATTTACCCTGGACCCATCTGTCATGAACTGGCCATAGAGTATGCCACGGAATACACGCTCTTCTTTTCTCATTCCTGCAACAACCTGCTTCATTATTTCGATTGATTCTTCCCTTAGGTGGCTATTAAGGAATGGCAAGAGGTGATCAGAATCTGTAATTGAGCCCATCCCTCCAGTGTTCGGCCCAAGGTCTCCTTCCAGTGCTCGCTTGTAGTCCTGGGCAATGGGCATGGGGATTATGCTCTTCCCATCCGTAAAAGCCTGAAGGGAAAACTCCTCTCCTACAAGCCTCTTTTCAATGAGTACAACTCCGTCCCTCTCCAGAACCGATCGCGCGTAGCTCAACGCCTCTTCCCTGCTGCTTAGCTGGATTCCCATGACCTTTACTCCTTTCCCTCCAGTTAGCCCTACTGGTTTAACTGCCACGTCAAAGTCAAGAGTTTGAAAGAAACTCTCCAGTTCCCTGGCACCACGAAACACCCAGTTTTCAACATCACCAGGAATACCGTTCCTTTTCATGAAAGATCGCAGGAATTCCTTAGATGTCTCAATTGTTGCGGCCTTCCTGTCAGGGGACGCGACCTTTATCCCACTGGAAACTAGCGTCTCAACGAGAGGTGTTTCCAGCACCGGATCGGGGCCTACAATGGCAATGTCAACCCGGTTATCTATGGCAAACTTTGAAATCGCCTGATAATTCAACTCATCGCCTATAAGATGGACACGCGAGAGCCTCAGAATCGAGGGGTTCCTATTCTTCAGGGCGGCATAAAGGATACCGCCTGATTCCACTATCTTTCTGGCGATAGCGTCCTCCCTTCCACCTCCACCAACAAGAAGAACCTTATTCAGCAGCTTCACCCCCATTCTTCATTATTGACTCCTTAAGTTTCTCCGGGGTTATGTTGAAATACCGGTAGAATTCCCGGGTAACCTTGTATATTCCGGTGTTCCGATATTTCTTGACACTTAAAAACCCGCGATCTCTGAGGTTCTCCAGCCGTGATTTGGCTTTATCTCCATATCTTCTAAGTATATCGCCCCTTATACAGCCTTCATTGGCAGCTACGAAACCAAGAATCTCAAGATCCAATCGGTCAAACTCTTTCTTTGAGACAGGCGCAACGACCTGAAGGAACTCCTTTCTCAGCTCAAGCTTGTAGGTTATCCCGGATCGTGATATGTGCAGTGCACCATCCCGGCGGGAGTACTCACGAATGAGGCTCCGGAGTTCCTTGGAAACACTCTGTGGGTCCTCTCCGAGCACTGAAGCAATATCATTGATTGAAAGCGGGTTGTTTGAAGCGTAAAGGACAGCCTCTATCCTCGCAGACAAATTCATGGTTATGTAAGGATCGCGAAGTTAAAAAAACGTTACCATGGATTTTGCTTCAATGGAGATACAGAAAAACTATTAAGAGTTGCAATCAATTACCGAACATGTGTTCGGCAACCAGCATGGCTGACGCCAAGCCATCCAATTTATCCGAAGGAAGTGCAACGGGTTCACGCAGCCTCTTCTTTATATGGTTCGCTGCCAACCTTACAATAGGCGACTTTGCCCTCGGATTCATCCCAGCCGAAGAGGGCCTCTCGCCTACATTTGGAATAATGGCCTTCGTCATAGGCACACTGCTAGGCGGTATACTCCTTGCATTCATGAGCGCGATTGGCCCGAGATACAGAAAATCCCAGATGGAACTTTCCGTAGGCCCCTTCAAGCGGGCTGGATCAAGGGTTATGGCAATTCTACAGTGGGGAAATACGCTGGGTTGGTTGACTGTAAATCTTGTCCTTTCTGCAATTTTTTTATCATTTCTAGCAGGGCCGGCTCTTGAAATCCCAATTTTGTTGATAATTGCAGCAGTGGTCTTTTTGATTGTATATTTTGGCCATGAGGCAGTAAAAATGCTTGAAACTGTGTTGTCGGTCGTCCTTGCTGTACTCTTTGTGTACATTTCGTTCAGGATTATTTTTGGTCATTTCACCACTGCTTCTCCAACGCTGTCAGAACCTTTCTATGCTGCCTTTGGAGTCACGCTAGCCAGCTCGTTTTCATATATAATGAGCTGGGGGCCATACGCATCAGACTACTCTAGGTTTGTTGCAGAGAGGCATGCCACAGGAAAGACGTTTCTTTACACCCTTCTTGGATCATCGATATCATGCATATGGATTGAGACCCTTGGAATGTATGTGGCCATTTACTCTGGAAATGCCAGTGGCAATCCCGGCACAGATCTAGCCGCTGTAACTGGCTCAGCAAGCTTCATTGGCGCCCTTGCCCTAGGGTTGGGAGGTGTGGCAGCCAATGCCGTTAACCTCTATTCAAACTCAAATACACTGAGAACAATACTGGCACGTTTGAGCAGCCGAACAGCCATGATACCAGGCTTCTTAATATCAATAGGCCTGGGATTTGTCGGCCTAAGAAACTTCTATGGATTCTATGAATCATTCCTGCTCGTTCTGGACTACTGGATCACTCCCTGGATCGGAGTGCTCATTGCGCATTATTTTCTTGTGCCAGGGAAGATCACACAGAGATCAGGCGTGGCTTTTGGCATGGTTTCATATCTTGCCGGGATAGGGGTCTCTATCCCCTTCATGAACCCTGGAGTCCTATTTATAGGTCCAGTTGCTAATCTACTGAGTGGAATGGATATCAGCTACTTTATCTCATTTACAATTTCGCTCTTATTATACATAGCGCTCAGCAGATACCGCGACAAACACACAATGCAAGCGGTTGATGCCTGAAAAACTTAATAAATGAACCTCCATCTTCAGGTATGAATCGCGATGAGAGAAAATGGGTACTAATAACAGGGGGCAGCAGGGGAATTGGAAAAGAAACTGCCCTAAGACTTGCAAAAAAGGGGTATAACATTGCAATTACATTTAACAGGGGGGAAGTGGAAAGCGATGAAATTTTATCAGAAATTCAGGAAAAGGGTTCACTCGCCAAGAAGTACAGAGTGGATCTTTCCCAAAGGGAGGCTGTGGGAAATCTTGCAAAGGATGTGGCCAGGGATCTTGGGAAGATCTTTGCGCTAATAAATAACGCTGGCATATACGTAGGGAATTACCTTAATGAGACTACTGATGAGGAATGGTACCGGGTAATGGAGATCAACCTCAACGCTCCTTTCAAACTTTCCAGGGACTTGGCTGAAATGATAACTGACGGTGGGTCTGTGGTCAATGTGTCATCGGTCTATGGAATAAGGAATGATCCTTGGGGATTCCCTTACCAAGCTTCAAAGGCTGCTCTCATTCACCTCACACGGGCCCTAGCGAAGGCACTTGGGCCGAGGCTACGAGTGAATGCTGTGGCGCCAGGCTTCATTAAAACAGACATGAACGCTGATGGATGGAATGACCCCGATTTTCGATCAAGGATTGAGAGAAGGACGCCTATGAAGAGATGGGGCGAACCTGCAGACATAGCCAGGGCCATTGATTTCTTAATTGACCCTGAAAGTTCATTCATCACAGGAAGCATCCTTGTGGTTGACGGAGGAATTGGAATATAGGTGGCTTAATGGCAGTTCTTAGGGACTCAAAGATAATTGATCTGTGCAATTCTGCCCGCCTCATATCTGAAGAATTTTCAGAAGGATCTGTAACACCGAACGGATACGATCTAAGGGTGGGGGTGGTAAGATCAGGCGCCTCGGAGGGGGACGATGTCGCCGTACCTGCTGGCAGCCACTTTCTTGTATCAACCCTTGAATATCTGAGCATGCCTCCTGGAATAATGGGGCAAATATGGATACGATCAAGTTTTGCCAGAAAGGGTATATATGGCAGCTTTGGGGCAGTTGAGGCAGGATACCAGGGGAACCTTACACTATCCTTTTTCAACTTTTCCTCCGATCCGGTCAGGATAAGGAAGGGCGATAGAATTGCCCAGATTGTCTTTCACGAACTTGACGGAATTCCTGATCTAACCTACGGTGAGAGGTCAGGAAATTACCAAGGGTTGCGGGGAATAAACATTAAGCCGAAGAATGAATAATTATCTGAACTCAATGATGGGTGACATTAACCTGACTGTAACCCGCAAATCCAGGGCGGACCCGGAGACACTCATCGGGCTCGTCAGAAACTGGTACGATCTCCCCGAATTCTGGCGAGGAATGAGAGAAATAAAGGTAGGAGAAAGCGGCATCCTGAGAGTCAGATTTGCTTTCCCCGGCACTGCAAGAATGTCGTACATCTGGGACCCTCTGGCACTGGCTATCACAGAAAATTACCTGGATGGCCCGTTCACTGGTTTCAAGCGGGTCGAATTTTTGCCTGATGCCAATGGCACGACGCTTAGGGCAACATGGAACATCAAGCTTTCCCTGCCACTAATTCCACTTGCTCCTTTCATAAAAGGCCATTTCAGGGAGGGGACTGAGAATGCGCTCAAAAGGCTCAGCGAAAAGGCAGAAATGATGATAAAGCCTAGAATTATCGGGAAGAAATGATGGGGACATCCAGTGTCATACCTTCCCTACTAGCTTCTGAATTTGGAAATATCGACTTCGCTTCATTTAGCATCGGTTCTGGAGACTCATATCTCGGGCTGTAATGGAAGAGGAGAAGCCTTTTCACATTTGCTTTCTTCGCTATTTCCGCCGCCTGCCTTGAGCTCGAGTGCCCAAATTCGTTCACCTTGGGCTCAAGAGATGAATCTGTTGTGGTTTCGTGTATAAGGACGTCAACGTCCTTTGCGAATTCCACCATTCCCTCAAATGGCCTGGTATCCCCTGTATATACAACCCTTCTTCCCCGCCGAACGCCACCCGCAACCTGCCAGAGAAAATACGTCTTTCCCCTTACGGTAACCTGTCCATCACGCCGAAGTTCCTCAAGCCGGTTTAACGGGACACCTACCTCATCCACCTTTTCCCTGTCGATTTTGATGAGATCCTTCTCCCTGAATCTGTAACTTATTGCCGGTACCGTATGATCATTCTTCAGCGTATCCACATAAAATTTCCCAAAATCGTAGGTTGCGCCCGGGTCGAGCTCAGCCACCTTGATTTTAAAGGATAGCCTGTAATAGCCTATATTGAGTGCCGAACTCAGAATATTAATGGCCCCCTTTGGGCCATATATATTGAGATCGCTGGTTCTTCCATTGAACGACATGCTCTGGACAAGGCCAAGAAGCCCGAGAAAGTGATCGCCGTGAAAATGTGTTATGAAGACATTGTCTACGGACATGAACGACACCCCAAGCTTCATCATCTGCTTCTGAGTTCCTTCGCCACAGTCCAGAAGGTTATTGACCTCATCGATCTGGAGAGACACCGCAGGCATGCCCCGGCCAGGAGACGGCCACGACCCGCCTGTCCCAAGAAATGTGATCTTTATATTGGATGCCACAGAAACCTATGGAAAAGTCGTATTTATAATCGCTTTGCTGCTAGCCTTATCCGCTTTCCATCACCCTGGATACGGCAACAGGCAGGTCTTCAACAGTATTGACGGGAAGATATCTTCTCAGGTAATTCCAAAGAAAGGTATCCGGGTAGCAGTGCAGGCTTTTCAGATACGCTTCAATCTGTTTTTCAAGTTCAATCCCCTTTTCATCAAAGTCCATGAGTAGAATTACCTCCCTGTAGTTCCTTGAAATGTTTTCAGAAAAGGCAAGGAGAGAATTTCCAGTGTTGATTACCTTAATTTCGCCGGTGAAGTCGAGCAGCCTGAGAGACATGGTATCCTTCCTTCCCTCCACGAGTATGGGAATCGACCTATTCCTTTCCCTGTATCGCTTCAAGACCTTTTCCAAGCGTTTCTCTCTAACCAGGGACCCTCACACACCCTTAACCATGTGGGCCAAGCTATTCTGGCTAGTCCCAAAATCTCCGGTTTCTGGCAAACTCCATTTCTCCATTTAGAATCGCCCTGATAAGATCCTCTTCCTTTGAATATGTTACCTCAAGGAGGCGAGATGCAGTTTCAGGGCCTATTCCCCTTGCGGCCATGACCATGATAGCTCTCAAACCACGTTCCCGGACAAGATGGGCATTTTTTACCAGCCTCTTTCTGACCTTCTTCGCTTCTTCTGTATCCTCATCAAGCTTTGCCAGCATATCCTTCTCGTATGGAGAGAGGGTAGCCACCAATGAACTCCCGCACTCAGGGCATTTTATTGACGTTATATCGCGGATCCTTGTTGTCCTGACATTCCTGCATGATGTGCAGAACAAAGTTACTTCCTCATTGAAGAGCCTATTCTTCACTGCTTCAAGTATTGTCTTTGTCGGTTTAAGCGGAGCCACGCGCTCAGTATAATGCGATATGAACACGTTGCTGCTATCGGTTATATCATCGTTGAGTTCTACCGTTATCCAATTGTTTCTTATTCCCTCGAGAAAAGACCGGAGCGTATCCAAATCCATGTAATCGGATATCAGCTTTCTGACTGAATCCTTGTAAAGAACGGTGCCATAATAGGCATCTATCAGCTTTTCCATCCTGATCCTGCCCATATCTGAATCGTTGGAAACAACGCCAAACTTCTTTGCTTCATATAGGAATACCGAATTGAAGAACCTTGATCTTCTGGCTGCTCCCGAAATATACGCTTCGAGTTTTGCCGGGTCTATACTAAGCAGTATTCTTCTTGCGTCGTTGGCGGATATTTTCCTTCCTGCCCTTGCATAAACATGGTATGGGGAATAGTCTGCCTCAACGCTTTCCCCAGTGATCCCAGACAAAATGCCAGAAAATATCTCTGCAAGTGCAAAATTAGCCTTTGTTCCAAGAAGAGACTGAATTACAACTTCATTGGCTTTGGCCTCTATGACAAGGTTTTTCTCTGTTGACCTAACCTTCTCATACCACTCAGTGAGAACCTGGCGCGACTGCTGATCTAGGTATGTAGGGATAAATTTCTGTTCCCTGTGGAGCGAAACCCTTTCAGCTACGTCGGGAAGCACTGGAATTTCCTCCCCGCTCCATTTTGGAGCAATAGCAGCTGTCGGAAAAGGCTCAACAAGTATTCTTTCCCCGTCTATACGAATCGTTCGCCAGGTGGATCCCTTTATGACGAAGTAGCTCCCAGGCTCTATCTCATTTACAACATATCTTTCGTCCAGCGTTCCAATAAATTTTTTGTTTATCTGGTCAATGACCTTATAGTTCTTTTCATTAGGTATCATTGATATGTTTTCTATAAAGTAGTTAAGAACGCCACGTTTGCGTCCTATTTTTCCCCCGTTTATCCATACCTTTCCAGTGCTTTCCAGAAAGCTGCATAGTTCCTGGAATTCTTCCATTCTCAAATCCCTGTAGGGGTACGAAGACCTAAAGAGGTTGAAAAGTTCCTCTATATTTGAAGTTCCTGAGAATTTCAGTTCCATCATGATCTGGTTCGCCAAGGTAGCAAGCGATCCCTTTCTGATGGATATGTCCTCCATCCTTTCATCAGCAGCCTGGGCAATTATTGCGTTCGCTTCTTCGAGCTCTATGATGTCACTGCATACGACCTTTCCGAATGATATCTTTTCCAATGAGTGCCCCGATCTTCCAACTCTCTGTATTAGCCGGTTGATCTGCCTTGGCGAATTAAACTGGATCACAAGGTCGGCAGTCCCTATATCAATTCCGAGCTCGAGGGAAGATGTGCAGATGAGCGCCTTCAATTCGCCCCTCTTGAATGATTGTTCAGCGGCTTCCCGCGTTTCCCTGGAGAGAGACCCATGGTGAACCTCTATGGGCGGATCCTCAAGAAGAAGCCTCAGCCTGAATGCCATATCCTCTGCTACGCTTCTTGTATTGACAAAGACAAGAGTACCATTGTGCGTCGATATCTGATTCCAAATATAGAGTATAGAACCAGCGTACTGATCGTCACAGCCCATTATTTCAGCAGATTTTTGATCAGACTTGGCAGGTATCAGAGAAGCTATCTCCATTCTCTTCTTTATTTCACCAGTGACTACAGTTCCGTTTCCTGATGGTACCAGGAACTTGAGCAACTCTTCACTGTTTCCGATCGTCGCGGACAACCCTATTCTTTGGAAATTACCCGCAAGAGACCGCAGTCTTTCAAGCGCCACTGCCAGTTGGGACCCACGTTCGCTTTGAGAAACCTCATGCAGTTCGTCAACGATGAGGTACTTTACATTGGAAATGATCTTTCTCAGATTCTTGCCGTTAAGCATGAGCTGAAGCGACTCAGGAGTAGTTATAAGAATGTCTGCCGGGTGATTTGTTATTTCTTTTCGCTGGGCAATTGAAATGTCGCTGTGCCGTACCTGGACACGAAGCCCGAGCTCAGAGGAATATGACCTTAACCTGTCAAGGATGTCTCTGTTCAAAGCCCTCAGAGGTGTTACTAGGAGCGTGGAGACCTGGGGTGGATGCTCAGAGAGAATATGGTGGAACACCGGAAGAATGGCTGCCTCCGTTTTTCCGCTGCCTGTGGGAGAGATTAAAAGAACGTTCTCTCCAGACATAATTCTGGATATGGATTGCTGCTGAGGTGGAGTGGGCTCTGTTATGCCTCGCCGATGCAGCATTTCCACTATTCTTGGATCAAGAAGGCTGAAGACGTTATCCCGTTCTACCTCAGTACGCAAGAAAACCCTCTGGAAACTATCCTATGCATGTTTAAACAGGCTTCTAAATTCTCTGGTACTATCCTTTGGCCATAACAAATGAAAAATTGGCTAAGTCAATGATCAGAAATCATCATCATCGTCATCGTCATAATCGTCATCGTCGTCGTAATCTCGCCTCTTGACGAAGTTGACCATCACGGCACCTCCTGATGGCTTAGTGATATCTCCTATAAATATTTTCAGAGACCCGTTTTCGCCTTTCATAAAGTGCACTTTGCTATCATTCATAATGAGGCCTCATAATTCAAACATTTTTGATCGGCCCTTCGGTAGTGTTAGCATGATTAGGAGTTCGTACCAGCTATATCATCAACTGGAACAGTGCCGGTTATTCACAGATATATCCAAAGACGCTTTCAGAATCATTGAAACCTTAATTACCCCCTACTTTATTCAGGAATGGAACTATGTCAGATAAG
>JAVZLI010000013.1:0-11484 GCA_038883835.1 Thermoplasmataceae archaeon | reverse complement strand
AATAAGGGGGATTTGAATTGCTTCCCAATGTGTTATGAAATTCCTCTAAAACGAGAATTCCTAACGTCTTTATAACTAAACAGAATATGCGGATGATTTTTCTATATGGATTATGCATATAACTTCAAGGGGCTAGACAAACGTGTCTGGATTCTCAGCATAACGAGATTTGTCAGGGCCTTTGGGAGGGGATCAACATTTGTCTTTCTGCCCCTTGTGTTCATCAGTGTTTATGATCTTAGCTTTATTCTCACAGGCCTGTTGCTCGGATTCGCAACTGTCCTTATGTCAGTGACACAATATTTCTCTGGCAGGTGGACAGACAAAATCGGGCGAAGGAAGATCCTTGTATTTTCCCAGGCGCCTGGCATCCTGGCATATATTGTTCTTTATTATTCGGTCGCTGTCCCGCACTTTCTTTATCTTGCGATCGGATCCTGGTACTCTACCATCATCATTAATGCGATCCAGTATCCTGCAGTTCAGGCAGCTGTTGCCGACATAACGCCGCCAAAGGATAGGCTTTCCGGGTTTGCAATGTTGCGGGTTATGGCCAACCTTGGAATAGCCCTTGGGCCATTAGTGGGAGCTTATCTTGCTGGGATAGGGTTACAGTACATTTTCTTGATTGCAGCCATAGCCACATTTGCTGAGGTTATCATGCTGTACTTCCTGATGCGTGAGACCTATTACCCAGGTTTGCTCCACACAGCTTCAGGGGATTATCTGAAAAGGTCATACAGGGCAGACCGGTTTTTTATCATTTTCATTTTGGTTGGAGTTGCTCTCGCATTCTTTACAAGGCAGAGAGGCTCGTCCCTTACAGTTTACGCCATAGTCCTTCAGAACCTGCCATTTCTCTATCTGGGATACGTTTGGGCCCTCAATGGGTTCCTAGTTGTGGCTCTCCAGATTCCAGTTCTGCGGTTGATGACAAAAATAGGCAACCCTATGTTATGGAGAGGGATAGGAGTGCTATTTTATTCTGCATCATTCTTCATTCTTTCATTTTCACCCACGCTGAATATTCTCATTCTGTCAATGATTGTATCAACAATAGGAGAGGACTTTGTTTCTCCGACAACCCAGGCAATAGTTACCACAATAGCACCAGAAAATCTCCGTGGTTCTTACATCGGGGTGTATAACCTCTTCACCAGCGCAGGATCGTTTTCTGGAGCTATACTCGGCCTATGGCTTCTCTACATATTGAGATCTGTCACATCAAGCTACTGGATATTCATAGGGATAGGATCAATATCGGTTGCAGTTGCTTACGTGATGATGACGCGCATATTTACGAAGAGATTTTCCCTGATACGTGAAAAGGAGGTAACAATTGCAAACTAATACGCCTTACCAAAATGGAAGAAGCGCAAGATTCAGGCTACTGTCGTATCTTCTGTTTGGTTCTGCCCTTGCAGTTTCAATTGGCGCGATAGACCTGAGGGCAGGAAACCTTGTTCCTGAATATCTTACGGTCCTTAGTATTGTGGCAGCCCTTGTATGTGCCTTCGTTGGATTTCAAATTTTCCGAAGGGGGAATTCTCTGTGGGTCTTTGTTGGGGCTGCACTTGGAGTTGCAGCGATCCCCAGCGGCTTGAACCCTGCCCACATTTCTGCGCTTGAGAATTTTGGATTGGATCCTGCTCTTACTATTGCTGATATTACCCTACTTGCTGGATTTGAAATTCTTCCCGCCATCTATCTGATCGTTCTATTCCTAACTGAATTGGAAATATTCCAGAGGCATCGGCCGTATTAGGAAAAGGCATCGCAATGCTTAGACCTTTGTTAAGTTGATGTTGCCCACACTCCTGCCAGAATTTGGCCTATTCCCCTGTGATATAGCCAAGCATAACTTCCTACAGGTCAATGGCACTTGCTATCTTCTTGTCCGTTAAACCCCATGGCATTCAAGACATCTGGAAGGGTTTGAAAACGATTATTATGGCCATCTTGTTATTATGAGTGAAGATGGACCAGGGTTACCTTCAATTGCATGCTGGGGAGGATATACCGCTTGCATATGTTGAGCTTGAGGGCGACATATTTCTGATGGCAACATCCCGCAATGCCAGGTGGCCGTCATGGATCCTGAGGAACGGCAGGTGTGATGTCTCAATAGCAGGTAACCGTTCTGCCTACATGTGCCGACTAGTTAAGGACGCTAATCAAAGGAAGCTTATTTTAGATCAGTTCAGGAAAAAATATGGAAGTACTCGTGTAAACTCATGGTTCGCCTCCGATTCACGCTGCATCAAGCTCACCCCATTAAACCATGAGGAGGTTGCTGCTTACGAAAACAACTACTTTAGATGGCTTGAGGATGAATTCGATTCCATTGCGGAGGACTATGATAACCACATTTTCGGTAACTCCATCAACGCCTACCTTCGGGAAAGATCAGTTAGCCTGATGGTTGAAGCGTTTAGGGATCATAGAACTCTTCTGGAAATAGGATGTGGATCAGGAACTGAGACGATTGAATTGCTAAGGCAGGGACATCAGATTGTAGCTATTGACATATCACAGCAAATGCTAGACGTAGTTAAGTCGAAAGCCATACGAGAGGGATTGCAAGGACAAATAGAACTGGTTAAGCTAAGGGCCGGCGATGTTAATTCACTCATTTCAATGTACGGGGAGTCCCATTTTGATGGCATATACTCGACGTATGGTGCCTTTAACTGTGAACCTGACATTTCATCACTTGCGAGTCCGTTGCGCAGGCTTATAAGGACCGAGGGCAAGATGCTCCTTGGCATATACAATAAGACTTGTGCATTGGAATCCATTGGTTATCTCATTAAGGGGAAGCCTCGCAAAGCATTCTCGAGAATCCATAGCAAGATAATGGAGGGCGACTCCAGATTCTGCGTTGACACTTTTCCCTATACACCTTGGTATGTCAATAAGGTATTCTCGCCCTTTTTTAGAGTTGTACGCGTAATAGGCTTACCGGTTATTTTGCCCCCCTCAAACCTTGCTAAATATGTACAGCCATTTGGAAGCAGTATGAAAACATTAAAGAAAATTGACACCACCATAGGAAGGCATTGGCCTTTCAATCTCCTGGGCGATCATTTTCTGACGCTTCTGGAGCCAATGAAGGAAAAGTCCTAGTGTTTTCAGGGCAAAATAGTGCCCAGATGGCCATTCCAGAAGATGCCAGTTGCAATCCGGCAAAGGCGAGCGATGTCACACCTGCCAGTGATCGTGCAAGAAATCAGTATGCAATCTTTGTGCATTATAATGTGTTGGTTGCTGATCTCAAATATTCTGGTGAACAGAAAGAAATACCGCAATGGGATTTTCAAAGCAAAGTTTTTCCTAGAAAAGGCTTGTGCCTGCATGTTCATGCCCTAGCGGCACAAGAAAGGCAGATCGATTTATCCTTAGGTCTGAGGCATGAATATTTTTGTCCATAAAGGTTGCAGCGGAGACCTCTCTCCTCTGTTATGATAATGGGAGCAGTGCCATTTCAATTATTTATTTTCTGATAGAATCTTCACTAGACGATCGTAGACAGCAACAGATACAGACTTGCCGATCCAGGTTAGACGACCTCCGTAATGATCTCCGCCATTGCCATCCAAAGCACATAAGGTCACTGTATCAGTTGAAGTGCCAGGCGCATTCTTATTTGTCGATCTATCCCTTATATTAAGGTCATTTAGCGCCTGGCATTTTGCCTCCACAACACCTTGGAAAAGATCAAGAAGTGCTTCTGTTTTCAAATTCACAAGGGCTGCCACAAATACATTGATAGTGCCAATCCCGATCTTTCCCATGCTGCCAATGGAAAGCGCATTTTCTGTTCCGCAGGTTATGGTCATAACGATCTGGTCGCTTACATTTAGAGCCTCTGTTCTTGTGACGTCTACTGCAGTAAGGGTAACAATCGTTCCCAAGGATGGTATCTTTTCAAGCGAGAGAAAGCTGGCGATCTCCTCCCTTGGGTTATGGTTGTAGTCACGCTGGACTGTCCTGTTCACATATCGCAGGACCCTTCCGCCGCCATAGTACGGTGCGTTGCTAACCACAATCATGCTTCTTCTGAAGGAAATCATGTAATAGGAACTTCTGTGTGAAAAATCAAACCATTGCCCCATAGGATTCCTATCCACCCTTGGAAAAAAGTAATGGTATTAAAATACTATCTTTTTAAGGTTTCATTCTTCACCGCTCTGTAAATCAATTCAATCTCGTAGCCGAGATTTTCGACTACTTTATCGCCAACATTCCTTCGCCTTAAGAGAATGCCATACCTGCAAACCAGGAAGAGGTATGAGCACTTCTTGGTGTCCACGCCAATACAAATGCCCCTTTCTGAGAAGAGGTATTTCAGCGGAAACCGCTCGGAGTATAACTTAAAGGCCCCCACCCCCTGATGTGTAGCTGGGTTTTCGTTCAAAATTCCTCCAGCTCTCCGGAGATAGGAATCCCCTTGTAAATTTGGCCTGAAAAATTGGGATATAGGCAATATTTTTCAAATTTCGAGAATTAAGAAGCATCAGAAAAATAACCAGATAGGAGTAGATAAGTTCCCGCAGGTTAAATCCGCCCGCAATGCGAACTGAAGCCCCCTGCCATTCTGGCCAATGGACATTTTTCCTGGCTGGAGAATCATGTATCTTTGCATTTTTCACGTACTTCACTTTCAAGTGTTTGTCTCTCATGTATTTCTGAATGAAATATGTCTCCCTCCCAGCTATTTCCTTAGGCATTACAATTCTAGATAGATCAGCCCTCCGAAAAGAGGTTAAACCAAGTGGAAGTCCATATGAAAAGGGATGCCCAATCGTGTCACCTACAACTGCCCCAATTTTAGGGTTTTCGAGAAGCTTTACGCTTTCTAAGATAAACTCCCTGTCCAGAACTTCCACGTCTGAGTCCAGAAACACTATGACAGGGGTACCTGATTTCTGGATTCCCAGAATGGTTGCATACCCCAATCCTGTGTTCTCAGTATAGTATTCGCATCCTAGTTCATTGCAAATCTGCTCTGTATTATCAACGCTCATATGATCAATAACGATAACCCTTCCATGGCCTTTCATGGCCATTGCTGAGGAGAGTGCTCTTTTTAGGGTTGAGCCCGAATTGTATGTTCTGACAACAATGTCAGCTATTCCACCTGCAGAAGATGCCTCTTTTACATTTGCAGGCTTACCTTGATCCTCATCAACTGGGCTAATCAATGTTGGCACCACATATCATTAACAATTAAACATAAAATTAAAACATTGCCCATGGCCCAATTTCAATTTTTTCCCTTTAGAATGTGTAATGTATATGAAGTTATATATGCCAGTCATGTTTAATGCCAATTGTGTTTCCATCAAGGAAACTGCTTGCAGTCATTGTTGCAGTTTTGGTCATCGCATTGATTGCGTACGAGGTTTCCGATAGACTAGAGGCGGGAGCCAAAATACCGGAGTTCCGTTATATAAGTCTGCAGGAGGAGCTTGGTACCCAGTTTGACCCTGGATCTATCCAGGCATTTGGCTACAACAACACATCTCTCCTCATTTCGGGACTTGGCCCCTACAACAAGAGCACTGACAGTTCCCTTCCCAATCTTGAGGAGATCGATTCACTTAACATTCAGCCAGGAAAGAATATGGATAGCGCCATTTCTGAATATTTTGGATTGGGTTCTGTCTTTGGCACAAACTGGAATGGATCAGCCTGGCTCCTTACTGGACAGCTGTCCTACGGAGACGTCAACGTTGGATCGGTCGTGTCATATGAAGGAAATCGCTTTACAAATCTTACACCGAGATTTTCTACATATTTTCAAAGGGGAGGCGCCTGGATAGACGGCTGGAACGGTTCTGCTTGGATCGTGGCTGGAAATAGCGATAATAGGGCTTCACTGGTTGAATATTCACATGGATCTGTGGTCAATCTTACGGGCCTGCTCGGAAATACTCCTGTGGGATCATGGATTCAGTTTGTCCTGTGGAATGGAAGTGCATGGTTCTTGGGCGGCCACCTGATTTTTGGGTTCCTAAATGGAGATAGATACACTAATCTTCTAAGCCTCTCACCATTTGCCGACTCAGGGGCACTCAGTGGCCTCTATGTTGATGGCGAATGGATAATAGGTGGAGGCCCCCCTGCTGGTGCAGTTATTGTCAAAGGGCAAAGTATAACCGAAGCGTTTCACCCCCCAGCATACCTGAACATGTGGATAAATGGAATTGCAGATTTCAATGGCTATATCTTTTTGGGAGGCAAGGGGATGACCGATACTGGCTTAATTCATCCTGCCCTTTATATTTACCGCTCACTTTCCAGTCTTAATAACCCTGTGAACCAATCAGCAGAAATCCCAGCATCGTTCAATGGTGGGCAGATCCAGTTTATGGAAACAATTGATTTTCAGGGTGTCCAGTCACTATTTATTGCAGGGCAGGGCAATTACAATGAAGAAACAGGGTATAGCACGGGTGCTCTCTGCCAGGTTCTAGCATGATCGTTTCAAATCATGGTTTAGGCCTTTTATGCCTTCTGTAAATCCTGTATGCTGCATATGCCGATCCTGATACTGCAACGACGCTAAGAGGATAATAAAACCACCTGTTCAGGAACCATGGCACATATACTTGTTCCTGATTTACGAAGTTGATCTGGCTTCCTGACAGATTGAAGCTTGAGTTCCCACTAGCACCGTATGGAAGTGTTGAGGGATTAAACTGGAAAGGCGCTGGGAAAATTGAACCAATAGAGGAAAATGCCGAGGCCTTTGAAACGCTTTCAGACAGTTTGTCGGGAATGAATTTTTCCAGCAAACCGCCAAAATCATATGGCGGCCTAACGATTTGGCCATTCTTGTATTTTATTGTGAAGTCGAACATGTCAAGGGGAATATTGGATTCAGCAACCAACCTGTTGAGAGGAGGCATGTTCCAGTTATAGTCAATAAAAGCAAGTATTGACGTATGGGTAAGAAGCGTGTTGGACACATAATCCTCCTTCGCGTATGGAGATACGATGATAAAGGGAACCCTGAATCCGAGTTGCTGGCCGGCTATCTGAGGAGGCGCTACCTGTTCGTAGTAGCCGCCCCCCTCATCATAAGTTATCATTATGGCGGTTGTATTCCAAAGAGGGCTGTTCATAATTGCGTTAATTATGTAATACATCCATATTTCCCCAGAAAGGATATTGTCCGGAGGGTGTTGGCTGTAAAAGAATGCTCCACCAGAAATTGGCGATACCCAACTCACATCTGGAAGTGTGCCGTTGCTGACCTCGCTAATGAAATTCCCCCATGTTCCTATGTGCTGGAGATGTGAGTTAATGCCATATACGAAGTCAAGAGGATCTATTCCTAGCACGGGATTGAGGAAATAATAGGACCAGCTTACATTGTAGTAACTCATTTCTCCAAGGATAGTCTCTCCGTATGTCACAAATGGCGGAGGGTAAAGCTGATCTTGAGAAACTGGAGAGAAACCAGCTATACTATAGAGCCTGTTGGGGAGAGTCTCACTTAACGTGCTGCTGAAGTAATTGTCAGCCAGTGCGTAATTCATTGCTATATCCCATTCCAAGGCTGTCTGGTTCACACCAAAGTAATACAAGGAGCTTTGTCCGCTTCCATTCTCGAATCCGTTCATCCTTCCATTGTTCCAGTCCTCATGATACTGCATGTAGCCTTCGTACGGGTCAGGCGTCGAAAATGTTCCGTTTGGCACCATTGCCAATCCAGGCGAAGAGGGGTGGTTCAAAAGATTGTAGGGGATAGAAACCCCATTAGCAGCTTTTCCTGCCTCGGTGAGAGGATATACACCAAAAAGATTGTCAAAGCTGTGGTTTTCCATCATAAGAACCACAAGATGTTTGATTGGTGTCTTGGTAAAATTTGAAGTAGAAGTGGCATCGTGATGGACATATGGCATCAGCACAATAAGTGCTATGAAAATAACAAAGATGGAAAATTCATTTGCCGCCCTGAACCTTCTGGGGCCTCTGGTTCTTTTCTTTACGGAGTGCATATGGATTTACATAGTAGTTCTAAGGTTATATTTAAATGAAGCTACATTCTCTTTGAAAATTCTTGTGGGAAGTGTTTAATAGAGAACATCGATACCGATATCGAATTAAAATAAGGTGATTATTAATCCTATGATAACTTTAGACTCTGTTTCAAAGGTTTATTCCCCTAAAGCACCTCCTGCGGTGCAAAATTTATCATTAGAGATTAAAGATGGAGAAATTCTTGGTCTTGTTGGCCTAAACGGAGCCGGCAAAACGACCACCATAAGAATGAGCTCAGGTATTATCCTTCCAACAACTGGAAAAATTCTTGTTGACAACAGAGACATAGTTAAGGAAAAAGTTAAGGCAGCTAGCCAGATAGGATGGATACCTGAGTTTCCGAATTTTGAGCCAAACGCAAAACCCCTCTTTCTGATGAGGTACTACGCGGGATTTTATGGATTGAGCAAACGCGATGCTGAAAATAGAATCAGGAATCTTCTTGAGATGGTTGGCCTTTCCCAGCACCTTAACAAAAAACTCAGGAACTATTCGCAGGGCATGAAGAAAAGATTTGCAATAGCTGAGTCCCTCATAGGCGATCCGCAGAACGTTCTATTCGATGAAACGCTTAATGGACTTGATCCCGAGGGTGTTCTCTTTGTGAGAAACCTCATGCTACGGATGAGAAAAGAGGGAAAGGCAATACTGCTCTCCTCGCACATTCTCAGCGAAGTGGAGGATGTAGCAGACAGGGTTGCCATAATAGATAAGGGTAACCTGGTCAAGCTTCTGTCCAGGTCGGACCTCAAGAGTCTTGGAAGAATGATGCTGCGCATTTCCATTGTGAATCAAGACAATGATCTTATGAAACTACTGAAGGAATACGGTGACGTCCAGAAAGATCAGGACGAAATTGTACTAACGGACCTGAAGGTTCCTAAGGAACAGATTCCAGATATAGCAAGTTTACTAGTAAAGAATGGGTATAGACTAATGGGTTTTCAGGCTATAGGCGAGTCACTGGAAGAATACTTTTTCAAGACCGTAGGTGGAAAAAGATGAGCTCAATTTTCTATGAAATCAGGAGGATTCTTAGAAGCAAGTTTGTTATTGTCATGATTGTAGCTATAATAGGGCTTTCTTCGCTGCTTTCTTACGAATCGGGGTCCACCTATAAGCCTGTTTCTGTCCCGAGCGGCAATTTTTTCACATATGGATATTATTTTAGCCATTCAAACCTAACAGTGGTTGGTTATGTTTACAATTCCTACGGAAAGCCGGTAAAGGGTGTCAGCGTTTCCTATTCATACAATAAGAGTGTTTTTAACGCTGTTACAGACGGAAATGGTTTCGCAAACGTGACTTTTCCAGCAGATATTTCCATGGGAAAAGTAAATGTAACAGCCAATATGTCTTATAAGGTCTTCAGATCAACAACAACCTTAGTGACACACATATCTATCCCAACAAACGTTCCTTATTCGGGCCTTTCCTTTACGTCTTCTGTGTTTAATCCAACGAACAATACAAGATTAGGGCTACTTTTTCTCTATGTAGGGTCAAACGGATCGGCGGCCCATGCCATGAATTTCCTTATAGCTCCTGTAAATACCAGTAACGCCTCACAGCTGACCAGTTCATACGTAATAGACCATTACCAGTTCAATATTTCAGAGTCTGGGTTCAATGTTGCCATTGTTTTTCCGCCTGTAACTTACTCAGACCACAATAACACGTATGCCTTTGTAGTTATGGAGTCGAACAAACTTGTCATGCCCATCTCATCACCAAGTTATGCCATACCAATCGGAAAACTGACCCTATATAAGCCACTGACACAGTCTGCGTTACAGCAACTAGTCAATTCTGGCACATCTGGAATACTTAACTTCTTTATTCCCATACTTGCCGTGTTTTCAGGATACCTTACCTATGGGAAGGACAGGACCACAGGAGTTATGGAATCAGTCCTCAAACGCCCAATTACCAGGGGTGGCCTTATAAGTTCAAGATTCCTTGCCAATTCAGTTGCAATTGCTGGAGCCGTAATTGCCTCAATGGCAATCGCTGATCTCATAATATACCACTATTTCTCCATGTTTGTGTCACCATCGTTTTTCCTTTATTTTATCTGGACCTACATTGTCGAGGGGCTGGCCTTTTTAGCACTGGTTTATCTGTTCTCACATTTAGTGTCTTCCCAGGGTGCCCTACTCGGAGCGGCAATTGCCCTGTTTATAGTCATGGACCTTTTCTGGACCATAATTCCACTTGCAGTTTTGGCGGCCTTTGGCGTAAACCCTGCTTCGGACCTCTATATGCAAGTTACTGTGGCCTTCAACTATGCCAGCCCAGCAGGTTACTCAAGCCTGGTACAGGCGATCCAGACTGGGACCCTTAGTTCATTCGCCTCATCGAGTGTTAGTGCAGTTAGTGCAGCTCTGTTTGGTGTGACTGTACCTTTGGTCCTGCTTGCAGGTGTGCTGTGGATAGCGCTTCCCTTCATTGCAGCCTACTATCTTGCAGTGACCCGGGACTAATTCACCAAATATATTTTCACACAAAGGGCGCTGATGTTTTTAGCGGTTACAGGATACATCTGGAAACGGAATTTCTTATACATCTCCAAAATATTATTTCTAATTCGAGGGAAACGGAGTTCAGTAAAATACAACAATGTAGGCCATCAATGATATAATGCCAATCTGGAATAACATTTGCACAAAGCAACCGGCTGTAACGCCGCGAACATATCTTTGAATTGGACTATCTATTTCTGGAACCTTGGATTTGATTGCAATAATTATTGAATAGGGCATGATAACTGCGAAAGTTATTGAGACAAGGAAAAGGCCAACTACGACAATAGCGATAAAAATACTGTTGCTCAATGAGAAAATGCCTTCGTATGAGGCAAGAAAGTAACCCACAGCCGGAGTAACCACTGATGCAGTTGGTATAAAAAAGAGAGTCATTGGAAGCAGCCTTTTCATTACCCTCTGCTGGATTCCATTGTTCACGTTTCGAAGAACGTTTGTGAATATCAATCCAAGGAATATGTCAGTCCCTGTCCATATGGCTCCTAGAAGAACATGTACATAATCCATAACAAGGAGATTTCGAAGTGCAACAGAAATAATTCCAGCTAGAACGGGGACAACGACACACAGGATGCTAGCAACGTGACCAGTGCCCATATTGGCATAGCGTTCCGTCATATTGCAACACCTGTGGCAAAGGACGCCATGAATGCGATAATGATGATTTGCAGAACTAGAGATACAAGCGATAACCTCAGATTCATCATAGTGAGCCTGACGATCCTTTCAATATTTCCTGTCGCCCTTGTAATTTCCAGGTATACCCTGACTTCATTCGGAAGGAAAATAAGCAACCCAAGGACAGTGAGCATAAGCGCAATTACAGCGACAGAGATAAATTCCCATCCTGTAAACGGAATGCTAAGATCAAGGGCAAGAAATACTCCTG
>JAVZLI010000012.1:0-11693 GCA_038883835.1 Thermoplasmataceae archaeon | reverse complement strand
TCCGGTCATAGCCCTTACGCCTGCATAATTGGCACCGATGGCCATATTTATGGCAGATATCTCGTCCTCTGGTATCTTAACAAAAATGTTGAAATCCTTCTGGTGAGCCGCCAGATAATGAAGGGCGGATGATGCCGGCGTCATCGGGTAGCCTATGTACATCTTGAGGCCTGCATTCACTGCCCCCAGGCCCAGCGTCTCGCCGCCGCTGATGAGGTAGAATTTCTTGTTTGATGTTTTCAGGTGAACGTCAAGCTGCTTGAAATTTGACTTGTAATAATCATAACCCTCCTTGGCAGCATTTACATTTTCATCGGCTACTGTTCCCTTTGATCCGAATTGGTCTCTTATAACTCCAGCCAGTGTTTCGAAATCCAGCCCAATGGCAGCGAAGGCGGCCCCTATTGCAACCGTGTTCTTCATCAGGGCATTCTTGCTGTACTTCTGGGCAATTTCATTCAATGGCATTGAAATGTAATTTAGATCGTATTGCTGGTAGCCTGTGATTCCCTTGTCAAAAATTGCAATTCCTTTCTTGGATAGCGGAGAAGCCCCGCCCTCGTTAATCTGGGGATTTGTGTGTCTCTCTAGAGCATCCTTGTTAAGGGCAATGAGTATATCAAGACCGTCACCCTGGCTCTTAATTTTCTTACTTCCAGCACGTATTTGATACCAACTCTGCCCGCCTCGTATTATGCTCTGATAATAGTTATAGGTGTTCACGTACAAACCGCTTCGGGAAAAAGTTTTTGCTATAATGAGGCCGGCCGATTGAACTCCATCTCCCGCCGCACCTCCCACCCTGATTATTACCTCATCATTTGCCATGATATTCCAGACAGTATTCCATGAATCTATTAAGGATTTATTCCCAGGTTATCATTATCCGTGGAATCTCACTGCAGTTTTATATTCCGGATCGCAGGACTATGGGATATCACGAAAAAAGATTTAATTGGGAGCGATAAAATAATGGTCTTGTACGGAATCATCGCCTTAGGTCAAAATCCTATATACGCTCCAGGTATTACCTTGTTATGAGCAGAATTGAGAGGGATGTTATAGGTGAAGTTAGCATCGAAGACTCCTGCTACTATGGCATAAATACATTCAGGGCTAAAGAAAATTTTAAAATAACTGGACTGACAGCAGACTCAGATCATATACGGGCTGCAGTAATGATCAAGAGGTCTGCTGCAATTGCCAATAACCTCGGTGGCAAACTTCCCAAAGAAAAGGCTGATCTTATTGTAAAAGCATGTGACAGGATCCTTTCTGGTTCCCTCCATGATCAGTTCGTGATTGACCTGTTCCAGGCTGGGGCAGGCACTTCATACAATATGAATGCAAACGAGGTTATTGCCAACCTGGCTCTCGAGATTGCGGGCAAAAAAAAGGGAGATTATGAGTACATACATCCTAATGACCATGTAAACATGAGCCAGAGCACGAATGATGTGTATCCAACAATTATCAGGTTAGCCGCATACGAAAAAGCGATAAAGCTATCAAATAATCTTAACAGTTTGATTGCATCACTGAAGAAGAAGTCGGCCGAATTCAAGGATGTTGTGAAACCTGGCAGGACACACCTGCAGGATGCGGCACCAGTCACACTTGGCTTGGAACTGTCTGCCTGGGCGTACGCTCTTGAAAAGGACCGGAAGGAGATTGAAGGTGCCATGGACTACATACTTGAGCTAAATATCGGAGGGACAGCCGTTGGCACAGGTATAAACACGGCACCAGACTATCAGGATAATGTTGTAAAGGAAATTGCCCGGATTACTGGCCACAAATTCAGGAAAAGCAGCAACCTACCAGGCATAATGCAGTTCATGACGGATTTCTCCAGGCTCATGAACGCAACTGCCAATGCAGCTCTTGACCTCAATAAGATTTCCAACGACATAAGGCTTCTTTACTCCGGGCCGGGCGCGGGCATACATGAGATAAAAATTCCTGCTGTCCAGCAGGGTTCTTCCATAATGCCAGGGAAAATTAACCCGTCAATAGCAGAGGCCATGAACATGATCTGCCATTCCGTGATTGGGTCGCAGCAGGCTCTCAATATCTCTGTCCAGGCAGGGCAGCTTGAACTGAATGTGATGATGCCGCATATCGACTATGAATTGACAAGGTCAGAAGATATTCTCGCCAACGGCATCGAAATGCTGCGGACCAAGCTTATAGATGGCCTTGGGGCTGAAGTGGAGGTCTGCAGGGAGCACCTTAGCAAGAGCTTCGGATCGGCTGCACTTCTCAATCCTGTTCTCGGCTATGATGCTGTCGCGAGAATAGTAAAGAAATCGCTGGAAACTGGAAAATCAATCAAAGCCCTTGCACTGGAGACTGGAAAGATAGATGAAGCTACCTTTGACAGGCTAATGGCTCAGGGAATACCCAAAACCGCGTGAACTCATCATGAAATATTATCTTGAATCCTACGGCTGCACTCTTTCGAAGTCAGAGGCTGGGCTTTACCTCAACAGCCTGTTGCATGATGGAGATTCGGTCGTGGGCTCCCCGGAACAGGCAGACCTGAGGATCATAGGCACTTGCGTGGTCATAAAGCAGACAGAGAACAGAATGATCAGGAGAATAGATGAACTGTCAGGCATTGGGAAGGTAAGGGTTATAGGCTGCCTTCCTCCCGTGTCAGCGAATACCATAGATTCAGAAAATGTTGAGACAATAAGGCCGCTTGAGTTCAGGAATTTCTACAGGGGCCAGCTTGATGGCATCGAGATCAGGGAACCTGGGGTATTCGATGGAATCCCGATTAACCAGGGATGCACTGGTTCATGCAATTTCTGCATTTCACGTGTTGCTAGAGGAAAACTGCTTTCCAGGAAACCTGAAAAGATAGAGCAGCAGGTTAGAATGCAACTGTCCCGAGGCATTGGAGAGGTTAGGCTCACCTCCCTCGATACAGCAGCCTACGGAAAAGATATTGGGGAGAACCTTGCAAATCTGATTAGGCGGATTTCAGCCATAGATGGGGATTTCAAGATAAGGATAGGCATGATGGAGCCTGCAAACACCAGCGAAATACTGGATCAGCTTGTTTCGGCCTACGCAAGCAACAAGGTATTTAAGTTTCTTCACCTGCCTGTGCAGAGCGGAAGCGATAGGGTTCTTTCACTAATGAACAGGGGCTACACTTCCCAGACATTTGATTCCGTGGTCCGATCTTTCAGGGAAAAATTTTCTGATTTGACCCTGTCCACCGATATCATCTGCGGCTATCCGGGAGAGGAGAGGGAAGATTTCGATCAGACCGTTGAAATGCTATACAAGACAAAGCCAGACATTGTGAACGTAACGAGGTTTTCTCCGAGGCCCTTTACTCCGGATTACAATAAGAAGACTCCACCTACAAACGTTGTGAAGGAGTGGTCTGCCAAAATCACTGATATACACAGGCAGATATTGAAAGAGACCCTTGAGAAATACATCGGCAAGGAGATAACTGTTATGATAACGGAACAGGGGAAACCTGGGACGGTTGTGGGAAGGAGCGATTCCTATAAGCCCGTCGTAATACCAGGCGATCACAGAAAATACTCATCTGTCCACTGTGAGATCGTGGAAACTGGTGGAACCTACCTGATTGGAAAGCCAGTCTGAAGCCAAATCGTCAACAGCTACTATTTCATCCATTATATACCTGCCTGCCTTTTTGAAGCCAAAGAGGATTTGGAATTCTACAGGTGTAAGAATGGGCATTTTGAACTTT
The DNA here is from genome assembly GCA_038883835.1 of Thermoplasmataceae archaeon. Taxonomy (GTDB): domain Archaea; phylum Thermoplasmatota; class Thermoplasmata; order Thermoplasmatales; family Thermoplasmataceae; genus UBA447. Next base: position 7,954 of record JAVZLI010000012.1, on the reverse strand, counting down.
TCCTCGTCATCTATTGACACCCTTGGGCAACCAGTGAAAACCACTGCATCACACCTCATGTTCTCATAATCCGATGGCCTGATATCATTGGCATAGCAGAGTATGCCTTCAATGCCAAGTCCATGAAGCTGGGAAAGGATCAGCTTCGCAAGCCTTATTCTGAACTGCCCTATCTTAGTGTCCACAACCACGCATATTTTCCTGGCACTTAGAGCTCTGGATATCCTGGCATACCGCTTCCTCAGGAACGTGTCCGTTTCATCCTTCATAGGAACAAGCCTCCTCGTGTTCATATCAAGGATAAAGACCGGCTTATCTGTTGCGAGCTGCACACCTATGCCATGGAATTTTCCAGTGCTGACCACAATGAAACAGTCTACCTCATGTGCCACAGAATGGGCGGCGCTGAAGTTGCACCCTATGACCTGCCCAGGATACTTCATTCTTGCATCCTGCCTGCCTATTACGGGTTCCATGCCCATTTCTGGGAGCATCGTGGCAACCTTCTTCATGAGGTCAATATATTGAATGGAACAGAGCAGGCCAATTCTTCTGAAACCTGATTCCTTCAATGGCAGCAGGGATTCACGGGGGATGTCTATTTCCTGGCCGATCCTCGCCTCGACAAAAAATACTGGGCGCGGGTACCTGATGTTTGGCATCTCGCTATGTCCAACCTGAATTATGGCATCCACCCTATTGTACACCTCAGGCGTGCCTATGTCGCAGGCTCCATAGAATGGATCTGAGCTCACTATAACGTTGAATTCAGAACTTATCTCTTTGAAAAGCCCAAATACATCTGGTTTTAGGCCATCAGGCAGCTGAAGCAGTATGGTCTTCGCCCCAAGCGATCTGGCGCCTTCCATTGCCTCCCTTATAGATACCTTCAAGTCAATGCATATTAAGAGCTGGGATATAAATTATAGAGAGTGTACGCCACCTGCCATGACAACTTCGCCGTTGTTGATGACCGTGTCCACCAGCCTGGAACCATACTGGTATGGTATCTTTCTGTACGAATCTATCGTCAGGATTAAAATGTCTGCCCTCTTTCCCGGTTCTATGGATCCGCGTTTTTCGCCCTCTCCGCATGCAAAGGCACCATTTATTGTGGCAGCGTTCAGGGCTGCCTCAATGGTAAGGCCGCAGTACCTGACGGCCAGGTATATGGCAAAAAACATGTTGGAATTGCACGAAATTGGGGATACGTCCGAAGCCAGTGCAAGCGGAACATCGTTCTGGATGAATTGCGAACCGGAAGGGTATTTCCCGTCGGCTATATTGAATGCAGTTATTGGAAGGATGCTTGCAATTGCACCGGATTTTTTTATTCTTGCCAATCCATCGCTTCCGGTGTTAATAAGGTGATCTACAGTTTCAAGCTTGTATTTCTCGCAGAGAGACGTACATCCTATCTCTGCAATCTCGTCAGCATGAAGCTTCAGCCTGAATCCCATGGCTGAAGCTGCCCTATAAAACTCCTCTGTGCTTTCCGGCGAGAAAGCACCCCTATCGCAGAACGAGTCGACGTATCTGCATTTATCCCTGAACCTTGGCAACATGGTTTCGATGACATTGTGAACATAGGAGCCTTCTGTCGTACCCTGGGGAACCGCATGCAGAGGAAGGAACGTTGCAACTGTATTCATGATCCCAAGTGACCCTATTCTGTCTATGACCCTCATCATCTTCATCTCATGTTCCAGATCAAGGCCATATCCTGTTTTGATCTCCATTGTGGTTGTGCCGTTTGCTATGGAATCATAAATTCTTGGCAATGTCTGTGCGAATATCTCATCCTCAGATGCAGATCTGGTATCTCTAACGGTCCTATAGATGCCGTATCCTGCGTTCAAAATATCCAGGTAACTTTTACCATTGAGCTTGAGATAAAACTCGTCCTCCCTCGTCCCTGCGTACACGATGTGGGTGTGGGAATCCACAAGCCCGGGCATTACGGTCTTTCCACGGGCATCAATCACAAGCATGTCCTTTGTGTTAAGTTTCTCGGCCTTTGTTTCGTCCATCACGGATCGAATGACACCGTTTTCAACCAGTATGGATACGCCGGTCTTGATCCGTAATTTATTCTGCCTCGCACCGCTCAGCGGTTCCCATCCTGCACCTTCCATAGTTAGAATTTCAGAGGCGTTCCTGATAAGGAGCTTTGCCATTATGTCTAAATCCCCTTACGCCTTATTTGTTTTTTCCGTAGCTATGCATTGGCCCAAATGAGATTCATTGAGGCAGCCATGCTGTCCAGGCAGTTCACATTAGGTAGGATGAGTGTTTCTCGGCAAAGGATCTTCCTTAAACCTGCTCTCTATGGCAACTTCCTAGATTAGCCCAAAAATCAACAGAATGTATCCGGCAAGAATCGGAACCATGAAAGGAATCCTGTAGGAAAGGAATTTTTTGCCGCTCCTTTCAATAACAGCATATTTGTTTTTCACAGCCGCCTGAAATCTCTCATCATGCTCAATTACAAATGATCCACCCAAGCCAAAGGCGGAGGCGTTCCTTTTGAGAACAAAAGAGGCCGCCGCAATGAATACCATTGAAGAGACACTGATTGCAAACAGGTATTGTATTGATACCGGCAAGTAAGAAAGAAATAACGTTCCTGGAATGGCACTTTCCAGGAAAGGTGTTGCAAACAAAGTCGAAATTATGGCCTTTATATCGCCTATACCGAAGAGGCGCTCCCTATAGCCCATTATATATATCAGTGAAGATATTAAGCTCTGAAATCCCATATATGGGCTAACTGCTATGGAAAGCACCGCTGAAAGCACCAAATATATGATTCCTAAGGCAATGAATGCCAAAGAATCAGGAACCAGAAAAAGCGAAAGGAAGATAGCTGTTTCCAGGGCAACATAGAGAATGCTGAATCCAATGTATATGTTGTATGCAACAGCCGCAACCAGCAGCGGAATGAACAACAACGAATTTATCTCCCGGCTCTTGACATCCGTATAAACGCCAACAGAAAGGCTGATAATTGCCAGAACAGCAATAGCCAAATAGAAAATACCTACTGGCATCTAGAGAAATCCCCCAATCCTTTTGACAGCCCTGAATACAGAAGTATAATCAAGATTTGAAAGGCCAATGGATTTGGCTGATTCAAAAATTGATCTGGACAGGGTAAATAACAAAGCTGAGGACTGCGATGATGAGATAAAATCCTCAACGTTCTCCAGGTTATCTATGTATTCCCCGAGCTTCACAACGGGATCAAACTTCTCATCAACGAGTTTTCTGCGTATGTATTCGTCTGATTGCCTAATGACTTCAGGTTTGGAGAGAATATTGATGGCAGTTTCCTTCTGGATTCCGGATCGCATGCAAACTGCCAAGGCCTCAGAAAACGCTATGAGATTCACAGCCTCGATCATCCTGGAAGCAAAGCTCATCTTTGTAGATGTGCCGATGTGGCCAACGAACGATACCTCTTTGAAGGCATCCCTTAATACAGGCTCGATCACCCCGAACGAATCGTTTGAGCCTGAAATAATTGCAATCCAATTATGATCACTCTGCGGCACTCCGAATGTGGCAGCGTCGAGGTAATGGATGCCGGTCTCAGCCAGCTTGGAATAGGCATAAGTAACAGCTTTCAGTGACCTCGGATTGAACTCAACTATAATTGACCCACTCTGCAATGTGTGGATTAGCCCCTGGGGCCCAAATATCGAATCAGAATCGCCCCCAGATGACTGATCCCACTTGAATATTATGCTACAGTCGGCCCCAAGCTGGAATGGCTCATCGTATATCCTTACATCACTAGGGAGATCACCTCTCCCTCCGGGGCACCAAGCTCCAGCAACAACATACTTTCGGGAAACCAGCCTCAATACCCACCCCATTTTGCTGGCTGGACCCATGAAACCAATAGCTGACATTTACCGTAAATGGGATTGATCGTAATTAATACATTTCATAAACCTCAGATCCGCTATCTTGCGAAGCATAGCTTATTGATCTATACCGGATCCCCCTGTTCTTAAGGTGGGAAGTTATTGCTTCAATAGCGGTTTCTGGTGTGTTATTTTGCTGGCTTATGTGAGTTAGTATGACCCTGGTATGAGGAGCAACAATCCGCCCAACAGCTTCGGCAGACTGCTCATTTGAGAGATGGCCCATATCGCTTAGAATCCTCCTCTTCAAGTTCTCAGGGTATGATCCAAGCTTCAACATCTCCACATCGTGATTTGCCTCAAATGCCAGCAAATCAGACCCCATGGCATTTTCCACCAGATCATCCGGGACTCTGCCCAGATCTGAAACAACTGTTATCTTGCGGTTTTTCCATTTTATTATGAACCCCACAGGGTCTGCTGCATCGTGGGGGACTGGCATAGCCAATATGCGAAAATTTCCAATTGCAATCTCATCGCCAATGTTGTATCCCGCCACTCCCATTGCTGAGAGTGTTTTATTTCTCGCGTATAGATCAAATTTGCCTCTTCCTGTGAAGAGTTTCACGCCAGATGCATGATCCCAGTGCTCGTGGCTAACAAGAAGGGATCTGCTCGCATCGGATGGGATTTCACCTGGCACCGCTCCAAGGTAGCGCTTTAACGTGATTCCGCAATCTATCATTATGATGTCTGAACTATCCCAGATTATTGAGGAGTTTCCTCTGCTACCGCTTGATATAATTTTGAATTTCAGAACATCAGGCATCTCTTGATCCTTATCGTCTGATCGCCCGTGTTTTTAATAATTTTGCTTTAAAAAAGGTTACAGGATTGCAGGAACCTTGGATAGGAAACAATCCGAGCGAGCATGCAGCACGGATACAGTGTGATCTGCATTTCCTATCTTCAACTGACCTTTGAGACAATGTGAATCATAGGGTACTGGACTGCAGCTTTGATTTTTCGTAATCGATCAGTTTTCTCTTAGTATCAATGCCAAGACCATAACCACCAAGATCCCCATTCTTTCTCACTACCCTGTGGCAAGGAATGATGAGGGGAACCGGATTGTCTGCACATGCGTTGGCAACAGCCCTATATGACCTTGGCCTCCCTATGTAAGATGCAATCTCGCTGTAAGTGGCTGTAGAGCCATAGGGTATGTTTCTGATAGCTTGCCAGACTTCTTTCTGGAAATCTGTGCCCTTTAGATCAAGGGGCAAAGCTGTATTCTTGCCATCAAGGCTTGCTAGAATTTCACGAGGGTAGCTGTTTTCGCTCCTCTCGAGGAGTTTCACCTTAGGGTACTCTTTTCTCAGGTAAGCCTCAGCCCCCTCCACTGAGCCAGACAAGGTAACTGCGCAAATTCCATTCTTTGTAAAAGCAACAGCGAGAATGCCGAATTCACTCTCCATAGTGGAATAATAAATAGTCTCTACCGGCTTTGTTTCCTCAATTGCACCATGCATCATTTTGGTATTTTATGCCCTGCAGATATAAAACCATAGCTGTTATCAAAAATCCACCAGCAAAGTCCTTATTGAATCCAACAGCTAATGGAACTTTGATATCTGTGATCAGCAAAATACCAATGGTAGCTTACCGGAATGTTCATGCCCCGGTATTTCTCTAATGCCACTCAAAAGTTATTGCTGCTTATTCAAAATCCTGCCGTATAGGACGAAGTAAAGAATCAATGAATAGAAAATCATAGCAAGAATAAAGCCGATGGACATGACAAATGAAAATACATTATCCACAAAACCGGAAAAAAGGAATTCAAGGCCGCCTATTCCAGCAGCCAGGATTGATGCAAAAGCAAAACCGCTCAGCAATAGGGGAACATGATCAAGTTTTACAAGGAATGTGATCATGATGATAATTGCCACTATGCCGATGATCACACCGACCATCATATGTATCATTAGCTCCGGAACTGAAAGCATCACCCCCATAATCTCAAACATGAAAGGGGCTGATCGGCTGGTCGGAAACACCGCAAAGAGGTTCATCCACATACCTATCAAAAACTGGATCAGGAGAAGCAAAAGCTCCAAAAGAATGAGGTTTATTGCTAGCCTTTGGGCGCTACCCACATTCTTTATCCCTATTATTTCTTGGTTCATATCGATTAACGAATATTAATGAATGGGCTACTTATAAACTATGTGCGGATTCGATTACCTGTGAAACGACATTCCGAGCCTTAGAAAAGTGCCAATGGCGGCATATTTTACCTATTCCATTTTTAAGCTCATATTCCGGCTTTGCGTTACATGCCCCCCTGCCATAATATTTCAGAAAATGCCAATAGGTGAAGGAATCGCTAACAGCAGATCATCCCAAGATAATGTAATAAGGAATGTTCCATGATGAACATTATTTCCCATGAAATCCAGAACCCACAACTAGAATTCCCTACGAGAAAAGTTGCTAGGTGATATTGTGAGGTTATAATCTGAAATATAGCTAGGGTTGCGAGATAATTAGCGGAACAATCATCTCTTCCGCAAGAAGCCCTCCATGCATACCTACCATATTTTCGAGGTTCATGTTCCTATCCAACAGTGTAAGGTTAGAGTCTAAAACGCCATTGTTTCCCTTTGGCACCATGATTAGATCGCCAAATCTATCGTTGTTATCCCTATTTACAGCCTTATTTCCAAAGTATCCGCTTTTCATCATTTTTGTGGAACGCAATATCACATATCTCTCCCCGTACTTTTCCAGCAGATGGCTTTCTGCTTCTTCCAGATGATTGCATTTCACTCTCAGGAATGCTGCCCTCGCATCACCGACGATCGGAGCCCTAAGCATATTATATAGTTCATAATCCCTGGAAATGTCCATAAGATTTGAATTGCCAACGTTTACATGGCCGTGGTCTGCAGAGATTATTATGGTTGCATTCCTTGATTTTAATTGGCCAATAAATGTGTCTATGTTATAGAAAAGTGTTTCCAGTTCTGCAAACACCTCTTGAGACTTGCTTCCTACCTTATGGGAAAGCGTGTCCACTGAGGGGACATATGCCATATGAAATGTCTTTCCGCGCGCACTCAAAACGTTCCTTGCTATGGCAGTAAACATCTGTGATACAGAAAAGTACGGATCTATGGCAACACCAGCACCAGTTATCCTGGACATGCCACTATTCACGATGTTGCCTGGAAGGTGGATGAAGCTTTTCACACCATTTTCTATCATTCTTGCCGGAAATGGCTTCTTTCCCTTAAGCCCTGAAGGCATCCACCCTGCTTCTATCAGATCGCGTGATTGGTTTCCAACCGGCGTCATGGAAAGCATATTGCACACACAGCCAAGCTCCCTTATGTACTGTGTGTAACCTATTACCTCATGCTCACAAGGCTGCAAGTCCATGTAAATTGTAAAGAGAGCGGTGGATGTAGTTGAAGGAAATACGCTTGTAATTGGAGAACACGATGATCGTTCCATCACTGATAAAAAATGCTTCATCCATTGCGACTTCAGCGCGTTCATAATTAGGTCATAACCAAGCCCGTCTAAAATTATCAATACTAGGTGCTCGCTTTCATCGGAGCCCATTTCTTGTTCAATGCTTGTCCTTCTGGTATTGGTTGACAATAGTCTGGATTCCACAAAGCCCGGGATATCAGCTATGCATCCCTTTCCAAAAGCTGGTTTAATGAAATTATGAAAACCCTTGTCCCTGAAATCGTCAATAGAGTAATTACATTCAGGAATGCCCAATGGGATCACTACCACTGTGATCATGAAAAGTGTTGCTTATATTACTTGCCACCTGCACATAGATCAAGGCGCTGGTTCTTCCCTAACACAATCTGTGGATATTTGGCATGCGTGGCAAGCATTCCCTCGGTCTTGGAGTACCAATTCTGAAATACGCATTGCAGAAGAATAAGCCAGCCAAGGGCCTGGCTGGCTTGGCCAACGCTTTTTGATGTGGAATTATATTAACATCCCTGCAGCAAGAAATATGTAACAGGAAATCTTTTTCAGAGACTGGGGATCATGCCTTT
>JAVZLI010000011.1:0-11849 GCA_038883835.1 Thermoplasmataceae archaeon | reverse complement strand
GAGTGGCTAGGCAGAAGAGTGCAGGATACTATGCATTGAAATAAATTCATATTTGTTGCTAACCAGGTTAGCATATTTTTATATCCAGAATTTTACTGTGTACATGCAATGTAGGTAACAATATCTGTACAGAATTACGGATAAGACATATATATTGCCTAAGGAATTAGTAGGTAAGTAATGACAACTCTGATTCTCAATGTGGACCGAGATAACGACTATGGGGATAAGGCTGGCATTAGCGGTCCGCTTGTGGGTTACGAGAACTGCTACAATGCAGCAATAAAGCTAATTACTGCAGATCCTGAGGATTCTGATGCAAATGCCCTCTTTGGGGCCATAAAGCATTACGAAACCATGGCAAAGAGGGGAGAGAGCGTTGAGATAGCCCTGGTAACCGGCGACAATGACGTGGGGCCCGTCTCAGACGAGAGGATTTCCAACCAGCTTGATCTTCTGTTTTCTGATGGAGATTATGATGACGTCATTCTTGTAACTGATGGGGCAGAAGATGATTACATAATTCCACTTATCCTTTCAAGAAGAAAAATAAGGTATGTAAAGCATGTAATAGTAAGGCATAACCAGAATATTGAGTCTGTATACTACTACATTGTAAAGGCTCTTAAGGATAAGAAGCTGATAAATAAGTTCATCATCCCGCTCGGTATAGTTCTCCTGACATACGGCATAGTATCACTTGCATTCATACTTATACAGGTTGTTGCGTCAAGGGTATTTTCCGTTGATCCAAGCCTGGGGGCCATAACATTCGTAACAATTGTGCTCGGATCCTACCTTGTGGAGAAAGGCTTTGAAGTGGGGAAATCTGTCAGGAGTTTGCTCGCTTCACTCAGGGAATATGCGCAAGAGACCAGGATTCTATTCCTTTCCTATGTGATAGCTGTCAGCCTGATATTTGTTGGAATTGCAAGCAGCTACGTGATAACCCAGGCATCATACCATAACCCGCTTGACGGCGTGCTCATATTCCTTTCAATGTTCACTTGGTGGATATACGGCGCAATCTTTGCTAGAGAGACTGGTGTTGCCGTTGAGATGTTTGTTAACAACAACCGTACCGGAATATTCCGTATCCTCTATGGCCTGATGTTCTCCCTTTCTATAGCGTTCATTGTTTATGGTATGATTAATTACATCAGGTATGTGCTTGCATTTGTCAGCTTCGGCTCCGCCATCATCAGCATTTTCTTCCTTGTCGTTGGTTTGATCATAGCAATGCTGTCATCCATGGTTCACAGATACTTCCCTGAGAGAGTGGATGCAACTCTTCCTGCCAATGCGCAGCAACAGGGCCAGTCCGGGTATTACGATAATAAGTTCGAACAGAAATGAAAATAGAAACCTGGATCCCAATATATGCAAGGATATGCGCTGACATCGGAATCGATCCAAAGAATGATTTTCTTTCGTCCGCAAGGCTCTCGCTGATTCTTGGACGGAAGAGCAACATACAGAAACTGAACAGCTTTAGAAATGATGTTTTCGAAGTCTTTGGTAATGCCCCTGAAATAAATTTCCAGGGAATCTCCGAAAATAGCGTGGTTGTTGTAGCTGACTCTGCCCTGCCCAGAGTTCGGAGTGCTGGCATTGATCCGGATATCATAGTAACGGATCTCGATGGCGATCCAGAGGGAGCCATAAAATGCAGCGAAGATGGTGCTGTGGTGGTGATACACGCACACGGCGACAATGCCAATCTGATAGAGAGATACGCTGGCAGGTTCTCTGAAAACGTGATAGGAAGCACACAAAATTACCCCCTCCACAACATCTTCAATTTCTTCGGTTTTACGGACGGTGACAGGGCAGTTTTTCTAGCACACTACCTCGGAGCAAGAGCTATAATACTCCGTGGCTTCGATTTTGACAGGCCGCAGTCAATGTCAGGCAACCTTGAAAGAAAGAGGCTGAAGCTGAAATGGGCGCGCTATTTGATCACCATGCTGAGGGATGATGAGAATGTACGGATAGAGTTCAGGTGAGCGGCACTAGGCGGCCATCCTGAAATAGAGGCACATTCTGGCAACTATTGATCTCCAGGGATGCCTCTATGTCCCTTCCGGCACCCATCAATAACAGCCTTTTGGCCCCCTGGCTTTTTCTTATCCTGTTACTATATTTTTCAAAATCTGGATGGCCACCCTGCAAATAATTCTCAAGGAATTCGGCGAATATGTAATCCTCATCTGCTTTTCCATCAGGCCTGCTAGAAACTACTATTTCTATCTCCTGTTCTTTTTCTATCTTGTCGACAAGCGAACCGAAATTCACAAATGACCCAAGATAAACCGATCCATAACCCTTAATCTTGTGAAGCACCCTGGTTCCATTTGTAGATGTGAAAACCGCGATCTTTCCAGATAAATCTGCTTGCTTGATTTCATATGGAGAATTGTTGAAATCGAACCCGAACACCTTTATCCCGTATCTTTCTCCCACAGTAATGTATTCTGGATGCTGCTTCTTAATCAATCTTGCGTCTGATATCGTTTTTGTTGGTATTATTGAAACAACTCCCCGCTGAAACATAATAGGAATTGTGGTCGTTGACCTGAATATATCAACAAGAACCTTTACGCAACTTCCGAATTTGTCCTCTTTTCGCCCATCCAGAATAGTGATTTTCAAGGCAAATGCCTTAGGCTGTCCACTTAATTAAAGCTTCAGTTATGCCTTATCTCACGGAACGGTGATTGCCCACTCTGCACCAAATGTTGCCGACTGAACGGTTAATTATAAATTGGCAGTTTTTGATCGGATGAATATATTCTCCTGAATGGAAAATTAGCAGAATTTAATTGCCGCTATCAGCAGGGCCTCAGGGCATTGCCCAAGGAACTGCTCCTTGCCGTTAATTGGATTGAGCTGCGGCTAAATGGCTATTTTCAGTCTAAAACTCTTTCAGGATTTCTGTTTGGCTGGATGTGGGCAATCATGGTTGAAAAAGCTTGGTTGGCCTTACATGGGTTGATCCGACATAACAAATTTAAAAAACACTGTTGCCATGACCCTTAACTCATCAGGTGAAGATTAATGGCACAGTCAGTAAGTACAATGGTTGAAGGGGGCAAGGCCACTACCGGCCCTCCACTTGGTCCTGCCCTTGGGCCACTTGGCCTTAACCTTGGGCAGATAGTCAAGGAGATAAACGAAAAAACAAGAGATTTCCAGGGGATGCAGGTTCCGGTGACCGTTACTGTCATAGACCCTGCGACAAAAAAATATGAAATTAAGGTTGGGATTCCACCAACGTCTGCTCTGATAAAGAAGGAAGTAGGGATTGAAAAAGGCGCTTCAAAAAGGAAGGAGGCTGTTGCCGGAAATGCAACCCTTGAACAGATCAAGAACGTCGCGAAGGTAAAGATGAACAGCATGCTTGCAAGTGACCTCAGGGCAGCAGTTATGGAAGTCCTGGGTACTTGTGTGTCAATGGGCATAAACGTAGAGGGAAAGGATCCGGCTGAGGTACAAAGGCTTATAAGGGAAGGTAAGATCAGCATTTAACCTGTAGGAGAGGTCGTCAGATCTCGATTGCACTACAGAGGTGGTTGTGTTTGGCTTCTAATGGTGCACTTTCACTAAAAATAGAGAATGCGAAGAAGAATGCTAAGGAAAGGAAGTTCAAGGAAAGCATGGAACTTGCCTTTAACATGAAGGATGTTGATCTGAGCGACCCTAAGAGCAGGATTAACGAAGAGATAGTCCTTCCGAAGGGAAGAGGAAAGGAATTAAAGGTTGCTGTCTTTGGAACTGATGAGATGCAGTCCAAAGCAAGGAATGTCGCAGATTTTCTCTTCGGGCCGGAGGATATAAGCAAGTTTGGCGAAGACAAGAAATCCTTTAAAAAGATTGTTTCAAAGATAGACTTCTTTATTGCCGAGTCAACACTTATGGCCACAATTGGTAAATCTCTTGGGCAAGTCCTTGGTCCAAGGGGAAAGATACCTAAACCTCTCCCGCCCGGGCAGGATCCGACCCAAATGATATCTGCTCTGAAGAGAACCGTCAGAGCAAGAAGCAGGGATAAAAGAACGTTTCACGTGCCTGTAGGAACCAAGGAAATGGGGTCCGATGATATTGCCGAAAATATCAGGGCTGTTGTAAGGAGAATTGTCAGCAAGCTGGAAAAGGGTTATGGAAACCTTGACTCCATATATCTCAAAACCACGATGGGTAAGGCTGAAAAGTTGGAACTGGAGGAGATTGAATGAGAAAGCCGGCGGCCTGGAAGGTTGAACTTGTAGAGAATCTTTCTAAAGAACTTGACAAAAGCCCTGTTACCGCACTTGTAAGCATAAATGGCATACGCAACAACCAACTTCAGAAAATAAGAAGCGACCTCAGGGGCCAGGCACATATCCATGTCGTGAGAAGGCGCCTTTTGATCAAAGCACTGGAGAAAGCAAAGAAGCCAAACATCATGAAACTTTCGGAACTGGCAAATGGGCAGATTGCAGTAGTAACAACGAACGAGTCGCCCAACAATTTATACAAGACCTTGGAAAGCAAAAAGCAGAAGGCAGCCGCAAGAGGCGGTGAGATTGCCGATCATGATATAATCATTCCGGAAATGGCCACAAATTTTCCTCCTGGGCCCATGATTAGCGAGTTTCAAAAGGCTGGTCTCCAGACGGCAATAGATAAGGGCAAGATTGTGATTAAAAAGGAAACGCTTTACGTGAAGAAGGGGGATCCAATACCAAAGGAAAAGGCCAAAATACTGGAGAAGCTGGATATACACCCAGTAACTGTTGGCCTCAATATAATCGGAGCCTTTTCTGATGGCGTTCTCTTTGGCATTGATGCCCTTAGCATAAACGAAGAGGTTGTTTCTGGACAGATGATGACTGCATTCCAGGCAGCCAAGCGGATCGCCATTGAGTCAATGTTCCTGGTGGATGAGATCGTTCCCGACCTGATAGTGAAGGCCAGATTGCATGCTGAAACGCTTGCAATGGAAGCTGGTTTTGTGGACGAGAGCAACATCCAGTTATTTATACTAAAAGCCATTAGGGAGGCAGCTGCCCTTAATAGCGCGGTTTCCGGAGAGAGTAGTGAGGGAGCCGCCCAGGAAGAGAAAGCTGAGGAAAAGACAGAAACAAAGGAGAATGAAGAGGAAAAGGCATCAGAAGGTCTGAGCGCCTTATTCGGTTGAAGGAGGTAGAAAAAAATGGAATATATATACGGAGCTCTGCTGTTACATTCAGCGGGAAAGGAAATAGACGAGGAAAATCTGAAGAAAGTGCTAACACAGGCTGGCGTGAAAGCGGATGAGGCCAGGGTAAAGTCCCTTGTTTCAAGCCTGAAAGAGGTAAAGATCGACGAGGTACTGAAGAGTGCCGCAACTGTTGCAGCTGTGGCCCCTGCAGCGCAATCAGCACCAGCCGCAGAACCCTCAAAGAAACAGGAAAAGAAAGAGGAAAAGAAGGAAGAGAAGAAAGAAGAGGGTTCCGAAGAGGATGCCCTTGCCGGACTGAGCTCTCTCTTCGGATAAGGGCCTTAAATGGACTACTATGCATATTTCTGGGGATTATTGAAATATTATATCCCCGCAATTTTATTGATATTATCCCTGACCGTGGAAAAAAGTGTTTTGCTTTTGACTATTTCAATAGTCTGGATATCTGCATCACTGTTTGTAGCAATGATTCTTCAGGAGGAAAGCAAAAATCCTCGCCACTGAGATTTTCACCGTGTCAAGCCAAGCTCTTTCATTTTATTCAGTACTTCTACGGCATGTTCCTTTGGTGATACCTTAGGGTATACATGAACGATTTTGCCATCTGGCGCCACAATATATGTGACCCTGTTGGCTGTCCTCTCGCCCAGGACTCCGTATTTCTGGGCAATATTTTTGCTATTGTCAGAAACAAGCGTGAAGTTGAGATTGTACTTTTCAACGAATTTCTTGTGTGAGTTCACGCTGTCAACACTGATGCCAAGAACCTTGATACCTCGCTTCTCAAACTCCTGGTAATTGTCCCTGAAATTGCATGCTTCTGCAGTGCAGCCAGGGGTATCATCCTTTGGATAAAAATACACCACTACGGGCTTTCCCCTATAGTCGCTGAGCCTCACCTTGTTGCCATTCTGGTCTTCAGATTCAAAATCCGGTGCAACCTCGCCTTGCTTCAGTAATTCTGCCATTATAAAAAATGCCGTTCTATCTTAAAATTTTATCGTAGTTGCACGAGCTTACTCATGTGAACGTTTGCATGATCCTGTCGCCTGGATGGTGTATTATTTTCACAGCAGTTCCCTTCCTGTCTCTCATGATGCCCTCAGCACTTCTTACAGCAACGCCAACTGCTATGAAGCTGCCCGAGGTGTTGGCTACAAAAACAATGTCACCCTCCTTTACGCCAGGATCTATGTACACTATTCCCTGCGCGAAAACATTGGCGCCGTTTATTACATGGGGAACTGCACCCTCATCCACCTTCAGCACCATCCGCTCTGGCTTCAGGTCATTGAGCAAGTATATTGTTGGAATGATCCTGTCTCCGTGGTATATGTACGGTTTGCCCTTATAATAGTAGCACTCTTCTCCCTTCCTCTGATCCACCTCTATGCCATCCTCCGGAATCGAAAGGCCCATTGGTTCCAGAGCCAGGATTAGCTTCTTCGCTTCCTTCTTTGAGATATAATGCCTAGCCAGCTGATCACCCGATTATGCCCCTTAGGGGAGCTATGTTTTCACGCAACTTTTCAGGGCCGCCCTTCAGAATTTCATTTACAAATGGCAAGAGTTTCCAGGCAAGTTCCTTTTCTGACTGGGAGAACATCCATTCCCTTCCCGCCGCCTGGTCTGTGGCTTTCAGTATGGCGAGATATATGGATCTCCTCTGGGAAGATTGCCCTACATCGCGATCGCCTTCCCTTACAAGCCTCTCTGTTCCACCAGTGAAATAGGCACCCATTAGTGAAAGAAGAAATGCTGAGTCATCTGACCAGGGTTCAATGCCCATCTGCATCCGGATTTCCCTCATCCTTATTAGTGACCTGGCATTTTCAAGCTGTTCTGTTGGCGAACCCCTGATGAGCTTGATCTCATCATCGGTAAGTGACGGAAATACCCTGAGAAGAATATCACGCCCAAATTTTGGCCAGAGGACTTCCAATACCTTCCTTTCAGAAAATACATCCATTGATATGCCAGATCCATATTTTCCTAAAAATTCCCTGATCACATCGTTGCCCACCAGGGTGAATGAAAATTTATTGAGAAAATCATCAAGCGACCTGTATCCTTCATTTCCAACTACGTATGATCCGGAAGATACAGCACGCCTTGTCCTCTGATCCTTCACGTTCCTTATGAAGGTCCTGTCATTGCTGTTTCCTGAGACATAATCAGAAAGAATCTGTACCGGAATGGTGCTGTCAATATTTTCAAGGAACGGAACCCTGAAGGAAAAGTCTCTGTTGAAATCTGGCGTAAGGACGTGCTTCATGATTGCTGATATTGTATTGTAGCTGGAATTTTCATGTACACTAATTACTGTGGATCCAAGATGGATAATGTCCACTTGCGAGCCACTGGAGCCTATGGATATCTTTCCATCCACTTCTGAAAATTCTATATGTTCATCCTGAAGCGCCTCCTTGAAAAAGGATATCCCCGGCTCAGTGTTCTTGCATGACGATACAAATGTTTTAGATGTGGAATAGACCCTGACGCCCTTCGCTTTGGCAAGTGAAGAAAAGGCCAGCATCCTCCATACAACATCATCGTAATGCTGAATGCCGGCAAGGACATGATCATCCGTTGTCCCTCCCCTTTTGACATACTCTACAGACCCAAGCGTGGTCTTGAGTACAGCAAAAAGGGGGATCTCATTGCTGCCAACGAGTTTAGCTGTCTCACCAAGGCCGGAGAGAAATTGATCCGCTGAACCGTAAAATTTCTCCAGTGATGATGCGGAGGAAATTTTCTTTTTGTATGAAGCTATGGGACAGAAAAGGCCTCCATCCAGGCATTCCGGAAGTATTGAAACAGGATCCTGTATAAGCTTTCTGATTCTGTCAACGAATGCCTTCTGAGTTTCCTTTGATGTGGTTTTTAACCTCATCTTTTCCTATTTGGTATCGAGCATCCTTATGGCCTCTGCCCTCACCGTCACAGGGATTGGCACCATGGACTCAACAAGCTGGACTGTAACCTCCTCCTTGCTGGAGTCCACGGACATGACCTTTGCTTTTTCACCCTTGAAAGGCCCGTCTATGAGCTCCACATATGCGCCAAGCTCTATCCCTGTAACAGCCGGCTTTGGTGTAAGGTAGTGCTCAATTTCTGATAGATTGATTGTTCCGGCGACACTTCCCTTATATCCCTTTATCCCCTTCGCAATGAAGTTAACGCGATCAGGGTGCATGGTTTCCACGAAGATGTATCCCTTGACCTCATAGGGTGACATTATTGCAAATACCTCGTTGAGGGCTTCAGGATCTCTCTCCTGCCTTTCAGATTTGTCCCTCTCGCTTTTGCTTTCAAGGTCCCTGGCAACCTGGAATTCGTTTCCAACCGTTGTTTTAAGAGCCACCAGAACAGGAACCAGTGTGAACCTTGCCTTCTGTTCAATTCTGTGTACTCCATCCTCGGAGGCGATCACCACGGAAAGGAACATGGTGTCCCCGTTGTATCCGCCCTTGGGAGTGCGAAGGCGCAGGGTGAACTTTCTGGTCCCGTTACTGTCCAGATCCATATCCTCTTCTACTGGCCCACGCTCAAGCGGTGAGAGCGTTATCTCCTTTGACTTCTGGCCCTCAATCTCAAGAAACCATTCTACAAGCTGATCCTTTTGCCTGAAGTCGGCATTGATCCTCAATGTGAATTTCCTTTTGTGGTTCTGAATGTTTTTCAGTGTGACAGGGATTTCTACCTTCTGGTCGCATCCTATGTCGGTATCGGAGACCTTCAGGTCTACCCAGTCATAATGTTCCTTTGAAGTTTCCATTTACATTCACCTACGGTATATGCAGCCAAACACCCATAATAAGATAGATAAAAAATCCCACAAGGCCAAGAAATACGATACCCACTCCAGTTATGAGAAGCACCTTGCTGTATTCCTCCCTTGTTGGCTTCCTAGCCATCTTCAGTATTCGGGAGTATTTACCCTTACCAATGCCACCTATCCTGCGTTCAAGCTTCTCCTGAACGTCAAGAAGTTTATCATCAATCGTCATCCCAATCTACCTTCATGAGACAAATAAAAAATAAAACCTTTTTTAATTGTTAAAGGGAGTTTGTTTGTGCCTGTGGCCCGCTTATTCTTAGGAGGTGATCCATCCGCAGGTTCCCCTACGGATACCTTGTTACGACTTAACCCTCCTCACTGACATCAGATTTGAGTTTGCCCTCTCGGACATACCCTCATCCAACACCAGCTCGGATGGTTTGACGGGCGGTGTGTGCAAGGAGCAGGGGCATATTCACCGCGGGCTGTTGACCCGCGATTACTACGGAATCCACATTCATGAGGGCGAGTTACAGCCCTCAATCCTAACTACGAACAGGTTTCGAGGTTAGCTTCCCCTTTCGAGGTTGCATCTCATTGTCCTGTCCTTTGTAGCGCGCGTGTTGCCCGGGAGATTCGGGGCGTACTGACCTGCCGTCGACCCCTCCTTCCTCCAGCTTAGCGCTGGCGGTCCCTCTAAAGTGCCTTCGTCCGCAAAGACGAACTGGCAATTAAAGATGGGGGTCTCGCTCGTTATCACACTTAAGTGAACGCCCTACGGTACGAGCTGACGACGGCCATGCACCACCTCTCCTTCTATCGAGCAAGCTCGTCAGGTTGGCTCTCATCCAAAGGTCGCTCCCGGTGAGTTTTCCGGCGTTGAATCCAATTAAACCGCACGCTCCTCCCGTTGCGGTGCTCCCCCGCCAATTCCTTTAAGTTTCAGCCTTGCGACCATACTCCCCAAGCGGCCCACTTAACACCTTCGCTCCGGCACTGCCTCCCCTCAACGGAGAGGCAACACCAAGTGGGCAGTGTTTACAGCTAGGACTACCCGGGTATCTAATCCGGTTTGCTCCCCTAGCCCTCGTTCCTCACCGTCGGATCTGTTCTAGTTGAACGCCTTCGCCACCGGTTGTCCTTCCAGGATTACAGGATTTTACCCCTACCCCGGAAGTACATTCAACCTCACCCAGTCCCAAGTCGCGCAGTCTCTTCAGAGGATCTTCCGTTGAGCGGAAGAATTTTTCTGAAGATTTACGCAACCGGCTACGAACGCTTTAGGCTCAATAAAAGTGACCACCACTTGAGCTGCGGGTGTTACCGCGGCGGCTGGCACCCGTCTTACCCAGCTCTTATTCCTCAAGCTTTTTAGGCTTGAGAAAAGCCTTGACATTGTCAAGGCACTCAGGTTTCCCGTGTCGCGCTTGCGCGCATTGCACAGTTTTCGCGCCTGCTGCGCCCCGTAGGGCCTGGACTAGTGTCTCAGAGTCCATCTCCGGGCTCCCCCTCTCAGGGCCCGTACCCGTCCTCGGCTATGTGGTCCTTTACACCACATACTACCTGATAGGCCGCAGACTCATCCTCAGGCGCCGGAGCTTTCACCATCAAAGCATTCCAGCATATGATGGCTATGGGGAATTAGCCTCAGTTTCCCGAGGTTATACCCCACCTGGGGGCAGATTATCCGCGTGTTACTGAGCGGTTCGCCGGTGCCTTTCGGCCCCATGACTCGCATGGCTTAGTCGAAACCTGATAGCAGTGGCCGCCGGCAGGATCAACCGGAGTTAATCCTGTATAATTATAGGGAAATTGGCGAGCCACAGTTTGCACCATTAACTCCCTGTCAGAAGTGAGTCATTCAAACTCACAACTCCATCTTTACCAGCCCTGGAACAAAGAGTTCATTCCAACCAGACGGTCTGTCCCTCTTTCGCCTTAAGGCTGATACAGTGGGTTCTACACCCAATTGTGCGTAATGTTAGGAATAGTGAAACGATATATAAGGATTTCTGAGAGGCTGAAATTTACTGTATTTTCAGTAAATAATACAATAGAATTAATTAAAACCCCAGGTGAATTTCATGGAGGGTTTCAATGTGCCTTTGCCTCTTTCCGAATTGTTATTGGTATAACTTCATTTTCGAATTCTAGCATCGCTATATCAACAGGATCTATCATTCCCTTTGGAACATCTATAATTACAGGAGCACCCATAGAGATTTGAAGTGCCCTCGCACCAATAATTCTGGCTTTTTCAAATTTGGTATATAACATAGAAATCAACGGAATCGATCCGTAATGAAACAGCGTATATTAAATATTGCATACAATAACACTGCCAGGATCAGCCAATAGTCATATTGTTTTGCCTAGGAGTTTTCCAGGAATCATCATTTTATTAAGTATTTAATTTTAAAAACGAACTGGTTGAACTGCAATGCGGAGCACAGAACAGTAGCGAGGAGGGAGAAAGAAACTTTCAATACAAACCGGTTAAACTGCAATTACTGCACATAGGCTCACAGCAACATGGATAGGTCATTGATCATGCGCAAATGATTTGAAGAACACATCAGTAAACATGCTTATTGATAATTTTTTAATTTTAGCATAACTGGAATGTTATCTCACTGTTGAGCCATCCTCGACGCTCAAGCTGAATGTTATCGGCTTCCCTCCAATAGAAAGGGTGAGAACCTCACCGCCTATGGTTGCAGTGACTACCTTCCCTCCATTAATGGAGCCTACTCTCAGGTTGTAACTGGCGATATCATCCTTTTCAACCTTTCCCTTCTGGTTATATGGGTAATCCCCTATGTATACAGCTTCCCCATCATTAATGCTGTCCCAGTTGCCTGTCAG